>JBLHLE010000276.1:0-7838 GCA_047620805.1 Pirellulaceae bacterium | reverse complement strand
GTATTCGAGAAGCTCTGACTGACGATAGTCGCCTTGAAGCATGAACGGCAAAGCGGGCGGAATTCCTGTTGCTTCTATTGCCGTCCGTAGTGTGCTCGTTTCGTCGTTGTGCACTCGAGCTAATGCTGTGACGACTTGCGTCAGCTGTTCGTCTTTAATGGAGCTGAAAGCTGGACACGGCGTGTAGCCATCGAGCCAAGAGATCGCCAGTAAGTGCTGTCGCTCAGCAAAGTCGAACCAAGTCGGAAGCAGGTTAGAAAGTGCTGAACCCGCTTGCAGGCTGTTTTCGTAACAGAGTGCTTCGCGGCGTTGGGCGTCGACAAATAACGGCGCGACGGCGCGGACCTGTTTCACGATCAAGTCGCGAGATGGGTACCGTTTGACTCGATAGCTGAAGTTTCGCCCGGGTAGAGATAGCATCTGCATGGTGCCATCGATCAATTCGGCAGATGAGATCCACCCGCGTTGCTGGGCACACGGTACGAACTGAGGGATAGCGGCGAGCATACGATCGGGCGTCGCAGTGAGAGAACATTAAGCGGAGAACATTAAACGGAGAAAGTTAAACGGAGAAAGTTAAACGGAGAAAGTTAAACGGAGAAAGTTAAACGGAGAAAGTTAAACGGAGAAAGTTAAACTTCCTGGTGTGGACGCGAACTGCGCTTCGCGCAGATAAATGTCGAACGCTTAAAAAACGGGTGACTGCAGAGGGCAGCCACCCGTTTGTTGATGTTTACATTTGACGGAACTAAACGGCCCAGGCACTACCAGATGGTTGGTGTCATTGCGTGCATAGGATGTCCAGACATTGGCATCGAGGGGCCGTGTGTGTGCGGTGGGAATTGGAAATTCGGAACTCCTGGTCCCGTTCCCGTTCCGCCTGAATCGTCACAACCGGCTGCATAAGCGGCTTGTTGAGCAGCTGCGGCGGCGGCAGAGGCGGCGGATGCTGCGTACTGAGCTGCCATTGCGGCATATTGTGCGGCTTGTTGAGCGGCTTGGGCACGTGAATCGCTCATGATTTTGGGACTCCTTGTGAGATATCGAGGTGCGGATGCTAGAGAAATGCTTTGGAGTGGTCCGTATTTGTTAGATGCCCCAGGACCATGCCAGAAGTTTCAATCTAATCTCCCAGATCAGGTCACTCAAGACAAAACTAAGACGAAACGGCTGAATTATATGGTTTTAGAGTGAGTTCCGGGCGCGTTGGGCATCGCGGAGGGCGGAGTGAGCAGAAAGTGTTGCTCGCACTGCTGCCAAGCGAGCATTCTCGGCGGTTCCCACTGGTACTTCGACGCCGATATTTCGAGACCCGTCTGGGTCGTCCTCTTCGCCGTTCTCGTCTTCGTCGGGGGGAACTAATTCCACTGGTAGTTTTGCCAGCGCGTTAATCAGATTGAGACCGTGCGGCCGACCGAGTCCAGAGCAAGGATTCCAGCCTTTGGTCGCCTGATAAGCTCCATTGTATCCTTCCGTGATTTCCTGGAAGGCGTCGGTTCCGGCTAGGCGGTAGAGCAGCGGATTGATGTGACCACTTCGGCGTTGAAGACCTTGATTGAGCAGTGCGATCAAGCCTGCGATCAGGGGAGTGGATGCGCTGGTTCCACCGTTGGGGATCATTTGGCCGTGAAACATCGTCTTATAGCCCGTCGATACCGCGGCGTTTGCGGAAATGTCTGGCAGACCTCTGCCGTCGAAATCGGGCCTGCTAGGATTCACGGGAATGTCAAAATTCTTTTGGTAGGAGGGACGCGCGAAAATGGTGCTAATGCCGCCCGACCCGGCAACGCGACATTGGTTCAAGTTGTTCCAAACCTCCTCTCTCTCAACAACACCGTCTTTGGTGTGCAGCGTCAGACCGCCGCAAGCCAGAACGGATGGGCAACAGGCGGGGTAGTTGACATGGGTGCTGGGAGGAGGAGGAAACTGGTCGTAATCACGCGTTGCCGAGCCCGCGTCGCCAGCGGCTGCACAGATGGTAACTCCGGCGCGAGTCGCAGCTGCGAACGCACGTTCGGCAGCAATTAATTCCGTTCCGCGGTACATGCCTTCCGCCGCACCGTAGCTGATTGAAATCACTGATGGATGCCGGCGCGGGTCAAACATTGCTGTCTTGATCCCCGTCAAGAACGGCTTGGGGTTGGACGGATCAATTTGGTAGACGACGATCTTGGCTTTGGGTGCGATGCTGCCCGCTACCTGAATGTCCAGCGTTAATTCAATGTCGTCTATCGTCGCCGCCGAACTGGTTCTTGGCCTAGCTCGGCCAACTTGCACAATTTCGATATCGGGTACGTTGAGGCCTTGAAGCTTGAAGAATTCGACCATGTCGCTGTGCCGAAACTGCCCACCAATGGAGAAGATTCCAATGGTTTGGCCGGCGCCGTCGAGGTCTTTGGGGAAATTGTAGAACTCGGCGATTTCCGTGGGAAAGTAAGTTTGAATGCTATCTGGAATTTCTGGTAGATGCAGCAGCGGGTCATCTTCCGGACGAATCCGCGGAACGTAATGACGGTCGTCCAGCCCCGAGACTGTTTCTACGATCCCCTGCAGGCTTGCGGGCAACTGCAACGGTCCGGTGTGACCGCGGTAATCGCCCCGCTTGTCGTGTCGGTTTTCCAATTCAACGCCGAACGCTTCGTTGGCCTGGTCGACGGTCGATTCGAGATGCACCATCCCGGTAATTTCGTCGATCTCGACGATCGTCAAACCGTTGTCTGCTGCGAACTTCTCGATCGCCAGGAGATCGGCAGAGACTGGCACCGGAGCCGGCTCGTCAGCAATCCCGCGGGACTGCTGCATCATCGCAGCGTCGACGTTGCCAAACGGTCCGTCGCCAAACAGCCCGTCGCCAAAACCACCGACGTCGCTCAACGCCTCCTCCATCGACAATGCGGGTGGCGGAGGTGCCGTCTGCGGCGCGCCCAGTTTGGGCTCTTGCGGCGCGATGTGAAGGGTCAATTCCAGTTTTTGACTACCCGGCGTATTTCCGATTTTCTCCGTGTCGCGGAGTTCGGGAAGATCACTAGATTCGAGCGGTACCATATTCTCGGAAGGCATCGCGCATTCTCCTGTCCATTTGTCGTCAAAAGATTGTTGCAGCGTCAAAGTTGAAACTCGCGTCCGTAGCGTTCGAAGGACGCTGGCGTGTCGACGTCGTGCATTAATTCGTGCATTAAGTCGTGAGTAAAGCGTTGCCCCAGCCAGTTTTTCACTCCTTCTAAGATAATTCAACAGCGGGACGAACGCGACGGAATTCGCCGAGAATGCCCGCATTAGGAGGCTATGTGCTGTAGGTCACAATTATTCGTTCTCCCCCAAATGCTCGGTAAAGAACTTCCGTACCATTTCATTGCGGCGTTTGTCGTTGAAGTCGCGGCCACCGTGTGCGCCGCCGTGTACTACCTCGAACCGTACGGACAGATTCAGCTTCTCATAGGCCCCTTGCAATTCATGGGATTGATTGATGGGCACCTGTGGATCTTGGTCGCCGTGGATCAGCAGCAGTGGTGGATCTTCCTTAGTGATATGAAAAACGGGGCTGGCCAGCTTAGCGAGTTCTGGCTCTTGGTCCGGACCAGCGCCGAGCAACAGTTTCAATGCTGGAACTCGCACACTTAAACCGTGTGGAGTCGACTGTTTGAGAATAGTGGTAAAGTTCGTGGGCCCGTAATAGTCCACGATAGCCTGAATGCTCGAGGAGTTCTTTTGGTAATCGCCAGCGATACCTTCCAGCTTGAGATGACTGTTGGTGACGCCAATTAGCGCTGCGAGGTGGCCGCCAGCAGAGGAACCTGCCACTCCAACCCGCCGAGCGTTATAGCCATACTTCCGTGCCGTGCCGCGGAGGTATCGTATGGCAGCTTTGCAGTCGTGGATTTGTGCCGGGAACTTTGCCACCGGTGAAAGACGGTAGTCGACACTGGCAATTGCAAATCCATTTTCCACGAGATCAGTCAACGGCATATTTGACTTCGATCCGCTTCTCCACGCACCGCCGTGGACCCAAACCACCAGCGGCGGTTGTTTTACTTTCGTCGGCAGATATAGATCCAAAAGTAACTGATGTCCGTCCACTTCGGCGTACCGAATATCCTTGATAACCCGAAATGTTTTTTCACTTTCTTCGGCTCGCACGAATCCAGGCAGAGCAACCAGGACGAGTCCCGCGGCTAACAAGTATCCCGCGGCTAACAAGTGTCCCGTGGCTAACAAGCGTCCCGTGGCTAACAAGTGTCGCAACATGTTCATCGTTCCCCAACTGGAATGTCTTTGGCAGTTTTCAACGACCGCAAAAATCGGTCTGTGTGGGCGAGTTATGATTACCGAAATCGAGATCGCTGGGGACGAGATTTCCAAGGTGAACAGAAATAATCTGCGCGAGGCGACGAGATCTGCGCGAGGCGGAGACAGACTATGCCAGTTGCCTCACGGCCGTGTGATACTTGTAGAGCCAACTCGATGGCCGCTGAACTATTTCGTACAGCAAGTCTGGCCGGTGCGTCGTCAGCACTTGGAATAACTGTTGTTGATTGAGCCCCATGGCGGAGAGCCGTTTGTAGCTGTCTACACGTCGCCGATAGACGGCTTCCGTTTCGCGAGGCGGCATCGTGCGAGCTGCGACACCTTGCCCGAAGAGCATTATGTCGTAGCCGTAGGGGGGGAAGGCCATCAATTGTTTGAGACCTTTGAGATGGTAAACCAGCGGGGCAGACTCGCGGAAAGTTTGCAACACTTCAGCGGCACCCGAAAGATCGCAGTCTTCCCGATATGCCTTCCAGAACGGGGTATCCCGACGTCGGTTGAATTTGAAATGAGCGCCGAGGAACCACCGCACGGAGTCCCATAATTCCCTCACGCGTTGATTGAGCCCCTCTCGGATTGCCGTTTCCGCTTTGAAAGTCGGAAACTGGTTGACGAGAAACATGTTCATGTGCAGCAAGCACTGGATCCCTGTCGACTCCAATGGCTCAACGAATCCATACGCGTTGCCCATGGCGACAACATTACCTTTCCAGAAGTCGCGATGACGACCAGCGCGAAAGGGGATTCCACGGACCTCGCCTAGGTGGGGCTTCTCGCGCCGCAATTCCAATTCGGCTTGCTCGTCCGTTGTAAAGTTGGTGGAGTAGACATAGCCAATGTGGTTTTCGTCCATCGTCGAGATGTTCCAGCACCAGCCGTGGTCAAAAGTCTGAGCTGTCGTGAAAGCCCGCGGTCCGTCTCGCAGCGGTTCGGCTCCAACAATCGCCCGATTGGTGAACAGCGTGGACGCGAAGCTTTCAAATTCTGAACCGAGCGTTTTTTCTAACAAGAAGGAACCAAAGCCAGAACAGTCGATGTACAGATCGAATTTGTGTTCGCGACCGTCGCAATCTGTAAGGCTCGCGATTTCGGGTTCTCCGCACGCTCCGTAGGCAACCTGAGCGTGACGGATTTCCGTGTCCAGCATTGTCACTCCCGCTTTGGTGACTTGCCGATTCAGGTATGCGATGAATCGTTTGTTATCCAAGTGGTACGCAAATGGGTAGTCGGCCAACAGCGAACGATACTGCATGCCATCCCAGAAGAGCGGAGTTGTCATGTCGCTCATCAGTACTGACTGCAGGCTGACGTTTCTAATGTGGCCATCGTACAAGTGTGACTCAAGGGGCCGGCCGGGATCGAAAGTAAAGTTGAAATGGTAGTCGCCGGGCAATCCCCATTCGTACCGGATTCCCAACTTGATCGTCGGCCGCACTTCGCGAAAGAACTCTTGCACGTCCAAGCCTAGAAGCACGTGAAGATAAGGGACGATCTCTGGCGTGGTTGCCTCTCCCACACCAATGGGCGGGATCTTACTGCTTTCGATGACAGTGACCTTCAGGTCTGGCCGTAAACGCCGCAGTGTTAAAGCCGTGATGTATCCGGCTGTTCCACCGCCAAGTATTCCTACTGTTTTGTATTCCGACGGCGGCGGTCCGCGGGAATCCAAAGGTTCGAACGGGTCTTGGCCCGCGACGGCGCCAGACAATTGCTCGAAGGTCGGCGGCGATGTTTCATTGCGAGCACGCCTTAAATCGAATGACGCCAGCGGCGGAAACGGAAATTGCGGTATGCGGTTCTGCGGCTGTTTGTTCATTTCGGTGTCGGGCCTTTTTGAGCGACGACCAAGCTGCCCAGCACGTCCGGCATGTCGCCTCGACTAATCGGAAGGTGCTCAACGGATTCGTAACCGATCTCCACCATCATGCGCCGCAAACACTGGAAGGAATAGGCGTCGCCTTCGACCCACATGTTCAGTCCAATGAACGCGCCGAGTACTGGCTGCACGCCGCGTTCATCAGTGATCACATCGCGAACGACAAGTTTTCCGCCCGGATTCAATGCGCGGAAACACGAATGGAACATTCGCGCAGTTGTCGCCGCGTCGAATAAGTGAATTGTATGGGAAACGAAAATGACATCGTAATTGGCTCCAAAGGATACGTCCGTCGCGGATCCGGATGTGAGTTGGATGCGGTCCGCGAGTCCGGCGGACTTGACGTTTTCAACCGCCACAGCTAACGCGGCGTCGAGATCGTAGATTGTCGCGTTCAGTTTGGAGTATGTTTGACAGAAAGCAATGGCGTAGGAGCCCGGACCGCCACCGAGATCCAGCAGCGTTGCGGCGTCGTCGAGCGCCAAGGTCTGAGCAATTGGCAAGGCAGACATCCGCGCCATCGCTTCCATCGCCTTCATGTAGGTCCGCCATTGTTCTGGCGTGGGTGGCGGTCGCAGTTCGGTAGCCAGCTGCAGGTGCGCTTGAATGTGCCCGATGCTCTTGATGCCGTATTGGTCGGCGAAGAAGTCAACCAGCGGTCCCATGTTGGCAGGGGCGTCAACAACTAAACTCGCCTGGCCTATTTCCGAGACGGAGTAGAGCGACGACTCCAATTCCAATAGTCGCATTCCCAGCAGCGTGCGGAGTAGTTTGTCGAACGCCGAAACATTCTTGATTGAAAGTGTCTGCGACAGTTGCTCAAGTGTAGAGGGCTGGTGATACAGGACATCAAAAATCCCCAAGCGTCGTGCCAGTATCAGTGAACGGCTACGCATTTCTCCCGTAAGTATCTCTTCAACGTGTTTCGCTGCGGCGAGAGGATCGACCATCTTGATGCATCCCAACTGAACTTCGTATGGAAAATTCCATGATAGCTGGGAACGGCCGAATTGCTAGAGAATGTGAACTCGCAGCGCACCGTCGAGGGCCGTTGGCCCGGCGTTACGTGCACCCGTTGATGCCATCCCGCGGCGAACCGGTTAACACGTTATCCCGTAACGATGCATTGCAACGATTCTAGTGGATGTACGCCGTTGCTAGTAAATATACTCACTCGAGAAGTAGAAGTTGATGCCCGGCCTATATACCGTACCCGACGAAAGTAAGGGCAGCGCCGGCAAAAATGGGCTGAATCGAAGTTCGCGACCGTGCGGATCCAAGTGTTCTTGGTAGTACTTGTTCGTCAGGTTTTCGACGCCGAAGTTGAACGTCAGCTGATCGGTGGCGTTTAAGTAGCCGCGGAGGTCGACGGTTGTGAAACCGGGCGTGCCTTGTTCGCCCAGCGATTCTGCATACTGGTTTTGGTCGTCGACAATACGCGCCGAGACTTCCAGTCCCCAGCGATCGCATTCGCTTGGGTCTCGCAACCGCAGGCCGACTCGAGCCTCCATTGGCGAGATACTGGGCAACGCTTCTTCGTCACGACCCGTAATCCCACTTCGCAGTTCGGAGCCAATTGGATCCAGGCTCGATGGAGCGGGGTTTGAAGTTCGGCTTTGGTCGCGGCCCTCGATGTAGCTCAAATTGGCGAAGCCGG
>JBLHLE010000275.1:0-7845 GCA_047620805.1 Pirellulaceae bacterium | reverse complement strand
ATGATGTTCTCGCGATTCCGGGTTTGCTTTCCGAAGTCTCGGCCCAGGTTTTGGAATTGGCGCTGATTCAGGTCCGCGCTCGAACCGAAGCCGTGGAGCTTGCTAGTGTTGAGATGGAGTCGAGTACAGCCATCGACGTGGCGAAACAGAATCGACGCGATTGGAAGAATGCCCGCGCCAATTTAGTCGACGCTTGGCGACTAGTGCAGTTTAATGCCGACGACTTGGAAAGCAATTTGGACATCGTCTTCAGTGGGGATATCAGTAACACCGGCGACAATCCTCTCCGTCTTCGAGATACGACGGGCCGCCTACAAGTCGGAATTGAGTTCGATGCTCCCATTAGCCGACTTGGCGAACGAAATACTTACCGCCAGGCATTGATCGAATACCAGCAGGCGCGGCGAAACTTCTATTCGTTTGAAGACCAGATTGCCAGTGGCTTGCGAAGTACGCTGCGAACGATTGACTTACACAAAGTCAATTTCGAGTTGCGGAGAGCTGCCATTCATGTTGCTGTGGCGCAGGTCGAACTAGCGCGGTTGCGTTTGCAGGAACCCCCACAGCCAAACGAAGATCAAGTGTTTGGAGCCACCACCGCGCGGGACCTTGTATCTGCTCTATCGGACTTGCTCAACGTTCAGAACGACTTCCTGAGCGTTTGGGTGAACTTCGAGGTGCAGCGTCGGTCACTTGACTTTGACCTGGGAACAATGCAAGTTGACGCCGAAGGAATTTGGGTCGACCCCGGTAAGATCACCAACGACCACGGCTCTTGGCAGGAAGTACCAGTGGAAATCGACGGTCCCATTTTGAGTGAACCGATTCGCCCCGAACCGCAGTTGCCTGTTCTTCGGCAACCCGATTTACCACCGCCGCGACGTCTGCAACCGTAGATCGTTCTGTATCTCGCGGCGGCATCGGCCGCCGGTCTGCGGGAGGGATCCTAGGATTACACCGTCGGCTCGTCCCGCCTCACTACTGGTGTCGAGAAACTGCCCGCTGGGTTCGAGCGAACCTCATTTTTATCGGAACTCCCCTGCTCTTCAGGGGTTAAATGCGATGTGCTCCAATTTGGTGTTACCGGATTGATGTCAGTGCTATCAATTAGACGATGACATCTAGAAGACGGCGAGATAGAATGATTTGACGAAAGTCGTTTGTTTCCAAGTACTTCCTTGTCGCGACAACCCGCGACTGCCCTACCAGCGAGTAGGGCGATTGTGCTCCCGCCTATTGCCCACCTAGTCAAGGAAAACCAGATGGACCGTTTATTGGCTTCCTTACCAATTCCGAGGGACCACGTCGTGCGAAATCACGTTGTGCGAAATCGTGGCGGAAATGCCACCGTAGTGCTGATTGTTGGATTGTTAGCAATGATAGTCGTGGGTTTGATCGCTTGGGCGATGTGGCCTGGAGGTGGCGATGCCGAAGATGAAAACATGATCTTGACCTCGGTCATCGAAGACGAGTTCAAGCATATCGTGATTGCCCAAGGGGACGTGGAAAGCGCAAACAATGTCGAGATTCGTTGCGAAGTTAAGTCCCGCAATGGTTCTGGCACCGTAATCCTGGATGTAGTTCCGGAGGGTACTCGAGTCGTTAAAGATGACTGGCTCGTCCGACTGGACGGTTCTGCGCTTGAGCAAGAGATGTTGCAGCAGCAAATCATTTGCAATACGAGTAAAGCGATTATGATTCAGGCTCAGAACATTTATGAAGCCGCAATTATCGCGCATAAGGAATATACGGAGGGAACATTTCGTCAGGAGGAGCAGCAGATTCAGAGTGAATTGTTTGTTGCTCAGGAGAACCTCAGACGATCGCGACAGTATGCCAAATACAGCGAGCGATTGGCAGCGAAGGGATATGTGACATCGCTGCAGTTGGAGGGCGACCGTTTCGCAGTGGATCGATCACAAAACGAACTGGAAACGGCCAACGTAAAACTGAACGTGCTTCGCGAGTACACGAAAGAGAAAATGCTGAAGACTTTTACCAGTGACATTGCAACGGCAGAGGCAAAGTGGAAGGCGGAGCAGAACAGCTATCAGCTTGAGTTGGATAAGCTCTCTGAAGTCGAGGAACAGATATCAAAATGCGAAATTTTAGCTCCCCAGGCTGGCACCGTCGTGTATGCCAATGAGTATTCTCGTCACGGAAATTCCGAGTTTATGGTCGAGCCCGGGGCACAAATTCGCGAGCGGCAGGTAATCATACGTCTGCCCGATCCTCACCAAATGCAGATTAAGGCGAAGGTGAACGAGTCGCGAATCACGATGGTCAAGGCTGATATGCCCGTCAATATCAAGTTTGATGCGAGCGCCAATGCGACTGTGGGTTCGGTCGTGAAAGTGAATCAATATGCTGAGCCACGCGGTTGGTCGAGTGGCCCAGTGAGCGAGTATGCGACGTTTGTGAAAATCGAGGACGCTCCCGATGTGATTCGAGCTGGCATGACGGCTGAGGTGCAGATACTGGTGAATCACATCCCCTCAGCTCGGCAGATTCCAGTTGAGGCTGTCATGGAGTATCGAGGTCGCTATTTCGCATTGGTCAAAACTTCGACTGGCTGGCAGACCCCCGAAGTGAAAGTAGGTCCCAGTAACGACAAATTTATCGTGGTGGAAAGTGGACTTACTATAGACGACGTCGTTGTAATGAACCCCCGTGCTTATAGACACTTGCTCGAGCTGCCCGACATTCCCGAGCCTGAAGTGAAGCAGCAGGAACGCGGGCTCGGTGGATCTGCAGCGAGCGGGAAACGCAGCAAAGGTGGAGCGGGCCGTCCCAGTGGTGGCAGTGGCAAGGGAAGAACTGACGGCGGACGAGCCAGCGACACGAATGGCAGTGGCCAAGGCCCAAAGAAAAGCGACGCGACGAAAAGCGACGCGACGAAAAGCGACGCGACGAAAAGCGACACGACGAAAAGCGACGCGACCAAAAGCGACGCGACGAAAAGCGGCGCACCGAGCCAGGGCAGTCAGCAGGATACTACTGCGGACAACGCTGGTACCGCCACCGAAACGGAATCCACTTCTGCAAGTTCCACATCTGAACAGTAACGCAAACATGAACTTAGCCGCGCGCATACTCGACTTGACCAAAATCTATGCCCTCAAGGGCGAGACCGTGCATGCGTTGCGGGGAGTTTCATTCGATGTGCCACAAGGTGATTATGTAGCCATCATGGGGCCATCCGGTTCGGGTAAGAGCACGTTGCTCAATCTTTTGGGCTGTCTCGATAAACCGACTTCCGGTTCGTTTTTTCTTGGCGACACTGATGTCGCTCAAATGACTGACTATCAACTATCGCGGATCCGCGCCACTCGGCTGGGGATTGTTTTTCAATCGTATAACCTGATTCCGCAACTCTCCGTCGTCGAGAATATTGGAGTGCCGCTGTACTACCAAGGCAAAGTGAATTCGCAATCGCGGCGGCGATGCGTGGAGATGGCGGCGATGGTCGGCTTGGAAGATAGGCTGAACCACCGACCGACGCAGCTTTCCGGCGGCCAGCAACAGCGAGTTGCGATTGCGCGTAGTTTGGTCAACGATCCGTATTTTATTTTGGCGGATGAGGCGACAGGAAATCTCGACTCGGTTACCACCAATGAGATCTTGCAGCTGTTCACACGTTTGAATTCCGAGGGAAGAACGATCGTGATGGTGACGCACGAAGACGAAGTATCTGCACATGCCAAACGCGTGATTCGGTTGCGCGACGGCCTCATACAATCGGACGAGAGATGTTCTGGATTCGCACCTTCCTCCTAGGAATCAAAAGCTTGCTGATTCACCCGATGCGGTCGTCCCTGACCGTCTTGGGGATATTTATCGGCGTGGCCAGTGTTATCTGGTTGGTTGCGATTGGCGAGGGGATTAGTCAGCAAGCGCAACGTCAGATCGAAGGACTTGGTGCCGAGAATATCATTATTCGTAGCATGAAGCCGCCGAGTGAGACGACCGCTGGCTTTAGCGGCGCTATGCCCTACGGAGTGACTCGCGCAGATTTCGACAATCTTGTGGCGACTATTCCGACGATTAAGAGCGCGCTGCCCATCCGAGAAATTCGACGACGAATTAGTTACGGGCCCCGCGATCCCGTCGACGGGCGATTGGTCGGATGTACGCCCGAATATCGCGAAGTCACGATGCTCAAAGTCGACGAGGGACGGTTCATCGAAGCCGCCGATATCGATGGCAAAACGAGCTATTGCGTCTTGGCGGCGGAACTGGCTGCCAGTCTTTTTCCGTATGAAGATCCCATTGGCAAGAGCGTCTACCTTGCCGAGCACTCACTGTTTTTCCAGGTGGTTGGTGTGATGAAACGCCGCGGACCGACGGCGGCAATCGGAGGTTCGCTGGCGGCTCAAGATTTTTCACAAGATGTCTACATTCCGATCTCAACGTTGCAGCAGCTAATTGGCGATTTCGTGGTCCGCCGTGGTAGTGGAACATTTGAAGTAGAGAAGGTGGAATTGAATCAGATCACGTTGCGGGTCGACGGAATCGATAACGTTCGCCCCACCGCAAAACTTGTGCGGCGTACTCTCGGCCTTCGCGCAGAGAACGAAGACGAGGAGGACGCAGCGGGCCCCGTCCGCCGCGGCCGCAATGATATCGCGGTTGTCGTTCCCGAAGAGCTTCTCGAGCAAGCTCGGATCACTCGGCTGATGTTCATGGCGCTGATGGGGATGGTTGCCGCGATCTCGTTGTTGGTCGGCGGGATAGGGATCATGAACATCATGCTCGCCACCGTCACGGAGCGAACGAAAGAAATCGGCGTCCGCCGAGCCCTCGGTGCGACGCGTTTTCACATCGTGGTTCAATTCTTGATCGAGACGGTATCGCTTTCGGTCGTAGGCGGTTTGTGCGGTGTTGTTGCAGGGGTGTTCTGTCCCTTCGTCGTACGCAACTTGCGAACACTCTTCACCGTAGCATACCCAGACATAATGTCGCAAATGCCAGCCGTCGTTCAGGAAATTACGCCAGTCGTCGTCCGAGAATCAATCCCCGTTGCCTTTGGGATATCGGTCGCCGTCGGCGTTCTGTTTGGGATTTACCCCGCCATTCGCGCCGCCTATATGGATCCAATTGAGGCCCTGCGACACGAATGATCCAAAAGTCCTCGCTACTGATTCCAGCCGCCTTTAGGCGCGAAGCCCAGCGATGATTGAATAGCGAAGTTGCAAGTGCACCCAGAACTGGCCTCGGGAATTAGCAACATTCCGCTGGCAGGTATGATGTTGATCCAACAACCCGGCCGACTAACTGTTGTTACTTTCTTCTTCTCGCCGGTTGCCAGGTCGCTAAGCGTTGGGTTTGCGGCGCGGAAGAAGCAGGCCGTCTTGGAAGCCGATAGCGCCCCGCAACCATGTCCGCCTCGATGGAGTGTCCAGGAATCGACAACGCTGCCGTCGCTAAGGCTGTACGCTTTCGGTTCAACGACGACCCGCTCGCCGACGATCGTTGGGTGATGATCCTGCTCTCCGTGTGAGCCGCCTGTTCCAATTCGTTGATTCTGCTCCGCCTTCCAAATGAATTCACCGTTGCTGGAGTCTAATGCGACCACTTCGTACCAGACGTTGTTTCCCGTTGCGGTTTTCCGATTAAAGGTGCCGACGGTAACTATCTTTCCTTTGGCATAGGACAAATACAAGTGATGTTGGATATGTTTGAAGTCGATGGATTTCCGCCAAATCTCTTTGCCGGATTCGCGATCGATGGCAACGAGCGATGATCCACTGCCAAAGAAGTCGGTTAATTTCGATCGTCCGGAGGGGACGGTCTTCGTCGTCAGTTGGTGACTCTCCATGAAGTACAGATTGCTGGGGCCAATGGCGATGGTTGGATTAAGTACGGCACCGCTGTGGGAATCGTACCGCCATTTCTTGTCACCCGTTTCGAGGTCAACCGCAAACAGACCATCGCTGGTGACGACTTCAATTTGATCGTAGTAGGTTTGCGAAATCGTCTTTCGGCTATGCCCGTCGCGGGAGGCTCCGGGTTTTGTAATTGAACCGTAGAGTGTTTTGTCGTCGACTGCGGTAAAACCCCACTTGGCTCCGGATTCGTTGTTGGGAATTGAATATTGTTTTGCCAGCTGACCGTCGATTCCACTTAAAAGTAGGCAGTAGGAATCTGCTGCGACGAAGACGCCTTTTTCGTTTGCGGCCATGCTTCCGGCATCGCGCATCGCACCGACTCGGCGCGACTTCGGGACTTCGCGGTTCCACAGGATCGATCCGTTGTAGGCATCGACTGCGATGATTCGATTGTCGCCTGGCACGTACATTCGTTCGTTCAGAACCAACGGCGGGACGGTTCGGTGGTGGCGATCGATCATGTTTTCTGGTCCGGGCCGTCCAAACCACTGCAGCACAAAATCGGTCTTGATCAATTCGTCGTCGCTACAGGATTGGTTCTCGGTATTGCCGTACATGTGAGTCCAACTGCCCGCGCCCTTAAGTCGTTGCCTCGTGGCGACAAACAGTCCATCCGTTGAGCTCGTGGCGAAGTGATTCTGTTTACTCCACGACAGCTTCAGTTGTGAGTTAGTTGCCTCGTCGACGTTTCCGAGCGCGAAGATGCCACCGCTCGGTCGTACCAGACGGGAGCACGTCTCCGTCAACTTCGAACTTCTCGTTGTGTCGGTATATTCGCTCGTCACGACGTTAAATAGACCGTCCGCATAGGGGAGCTTTAAAAGGTCTTCCTGATGAACTGCGACTCGTCCGCAAAGCTGTGCAGCATCTAACTCGTTCCGCAACTGTGACACTTTGTGGGGGTCGCTTTCCGCCACGACGATTTGCAGGTTCGTCTTGGTGGCAAGATCGAAAACAAGACGGCCGTCGTCAATCCCTGCGATCAGGCAATATCCAATTGGATGATTATTGAGAGCGGACCGTAGTCTTCGACCTGCTGGGGATTCAGCTTTCGAATTGGTCGCGGCGTTAGCCGAGCTTGGAGTGACGGGTAGACCGACGTTGGCAAAGCAGTGAACGATGCCGCGATCGGTCGTGACGAGCAACCTTTCGGCAGCTACTGACAGTCCGTATGCGACGCCCGCAACCTTGTTTGACCATAGTTCTTTTCCCGTGCTGCTTTCGATCACGGTGATTTTCGAGACTGCCTCGTCGTTTTCGTCGGGAGAGGCGGTCGCGATAATCGTGACGTCGCCCGCGCCAATTGAGGCCATCGCATCCTTTGTTGCCTTAACGGTGGGGGTTTCCAAGTAGTTTGTACGACGAGCGAGTTGCGTCAGTTGTGCAGACGGTGCTCGTCCGAGGGGAACGATGATCCGCGTGCCATCCCGTCGTAGGTAGCCCTGCGGTGAAAGCGAAATCTTGCCGCTCGCCAATTCCTGGCCCGTTGTTGCATCCAGCGCGTATTGGTAAACACCTTCGTTGGGGAAAAGCCCAGCGGCGAAACGGACCTGTTTGTCTCGGACCAGTACATCCGTACGCACTGGCCAGGCGGAGATGATTCGATTGTTGCCCGGGATACGTCGCCGACTCGGGCCTGTCGCGAATTTCCACTGCAGCTCGCCGTCGACAATATTCAAACAGTACACGTGACCGTCGTCGGAGCCAAAGTAGACTTTGCCATTGCTAATCGTGGGCGCCAATCGCACAGGCCCTTCGGTGAAAAAATCCCATTTCTTACGGCCTGTAGCGATGTCCAAGCAATAGACTTTGTCGTCGCTCGACGAACCAAAGCACACGTGAACTCCATCGGAAACGGGATGGTAGGCTCGGTCAAAAGTCACGCGGGCCGGCAGATTCGATTTGTTGTGCCAGAAGTCTTGCTTTGCCGGCGGGGGCCACGCGGGACTCGGTGGGG
>JBLHLE010000274.1:0-7850 GCA_047620805.1 Pirellulaceae bacterium | reverse complement strand
GTATTGATTTCCTGTAGAGTAATACCACACTCATCAAACTGGCCATCCATGAGCTTTTTCATTACAATTTCGTGGACAAAGTTCTCAATTCGCGACGGCGCGGGATCGACCAGCGTTCGACTGGCACTCTCGACAGCGTCGGACAACATTAAGACTGCGGCCTCTTTCGTTTGTGGTTTCGGGCCCGGATAGCGGAAGTTCGTCTCGTCGACTTGGGGCGAATCGGGATCGCTTTCCGATTGTCGAGCTGCCTGGCGGTAGAAATATTCGACCAACGTCGTTCCATGGTGTTGCTCGATGAAATCAATAATTGGTTTGGGCAACTTGTGTTGCCGGCCCAAGTCAGCACCGTCCTTCACATGAGCGATAATCACGAGCGTACTCATCGCGGGGACCAGCGAGTCATGCCGATTTCCGTTCTGCCCTTGATTCTCAACAAAATACTGGGGCTTGAGCATCTTACCGATATCGTGGAAATAAGCGCCAACTCGAACCAGTAGCGAATTGGCTCCAATCGAATCGGCAGCGGCCTCTGCGATAGAAGCGACATTGATCGAGTGGTTGTAGGTGCCGGGTGCCCGGCGAACAAGCTCCTGGAGTAGCGGGTGAGCGACATCCCCCAGCTCCAGTAGGCGAATATCCGTGTGGATATCGAACAGTCGTTCCATGAATGGCAGGAACGCGGTCATTAAAAGACCGGTGACCAATGTGCTGCCAGCCAACATGGCAGCGTACTTGAGCAGCGGCAGCTGAACAGGCTGCCCCGTTAACACGCTGACACCCAAAGCCGTGGCAAAACAAACGGCCGCGGTCCAGAGAGACACGTAGATCAGCTTTGTTCGACTGCGAATATGATTCAACATGAAGATCGATGCCGACACCGTTGCGACGTAAATCACGTACTCCGGCAAATCTTGCCCCAACGAGAATACAGCCACTAGCGAGGTTGCGGCCGACAGAATTAGCGACAACTCCTGGTGGTAGGTAATTGCCACAATCATTCCAAAGAATACCAATGGGCCGATTTCGGCGCCCATGCCGCCACCAGACAGCCAGAAACTTGCAACAATACAGATCACCACCAATCCAAGTAGAACTCCGAGTCGTTTTAAGTCGAGCAACAGATTCGGTTCACGGCGCGCGACGTAGTATCCACAAAGGGTATACAAAGCCACGAACATTCCAAGATTGGCCAGGCTGTGGAAAACGATCTGAACAAACGTCAGCTCACCGATGTTGGCGGAGTACTCGGATCGCAACAGCGCCAGGTCGGGAAGTGCAAGCGCTCGATTGGCGTCCACTATTTTTTCACCGGGAATATACGTCCGCATCACCGTCGCGACTTTTTCACCCGCTTCTTCGCGAGCCCGCCGAGTGGCATTGCGATCTTGCGTCAAAGTCGTCGTTCGAGGCAGCTGTGGCTTCAGCCAAGCTACGATATGTAGCGTGACGATGTCGGCTTCACCATCTCCTTTGTACACGCTGCTGAATGCTTCGCTCAGGCGTTTCTCCAATCGCGAGGCGGCATTGGCAACCTGCACTTTGTCGACAACGAACCGCTTGACAAACGTCTCATTTCCAATTGGATGAACGAATATCTCCGTTTGACTACCCTGTCCCAATTCGTGTTCCAACTTGGTTAGCAAACCGTGCTGTTGGAATTCCACAAATGCTTGATTGACTGCCAATTCAAATTGAGACAACTCGGCATCACCCGCCATAACGCCACGAAAACGAGTCCAGGATTCCTGCATTTCCGTGGCAGACGGCAGTGCGTCTTCGGCACCTCGCGGCGCAAACGGAGTCCACGACTCGTTGGAATATTGCTCGGCACCGACCACTTCAAAGACCTGGTTTTTCAGAGCTTGTTGCAATTCAGTCAACGGCTTTGGATCGTGTTCGTAGATACACACGATTGAGCGTTTCGCTTGATCGATGGCGTCTCGAGTGCCAGCTTCGTCTGCCACCTGAAATTCGACGCGAGCCGTGATGTTACGGCTGGGGACAAAGCCAAGTCGGAAACTGAAGGGAGGAAGCCAAGCGCCGGTACAACACCAGATACTAATCGCAGCGATTAGACACATACCATAACGCGCTAGAATATCGCTGCGCCGGAAGAGGGCGATCGTTGAGGCGATTTGTCCTGGCGGCAAATTCAGACTTGTAACTCGGTCAGCTCGAGTTCTACGAGGACTTCCGGATGCCATATATGTGGTGGGCTGCTTCTTTGTCGAATGATTTAAAGGACTATCGAGTCGACTTTTGCTTCCCATCCTTTCGTATTGGTTCGTCGTAGGCGCGGACGATTTCGCGGACTAGACGATGTCGGACAATGTCGTTCTTCGACAATTCAACTACGCTCACGCCGTCGATTTTCCGCAGCCGCATCAGGGCGTCGGTGAGTCCACTGAGTTGATTGGGAGCTAGGTCAACTTGAGTCGTGTCACCTGCAACGACGACTTTCGAGTTGGCACCCATTCGAGTCAAGAACATCTTCATCTGCGAAGCGGTCGAATTCTGCGCCTCGTCCAAAATAATGAACGCGTCGTTCAAAGTTCGGCCTCGCATATAAGCTAACGGCACCACCTCAATAACGTCCTGTTCCATGTATCGCTTGATTTGGTCATAATCGACCATTTCATGCAACGCGTCTAGCAAAGGACGTAAGTACGGATTGATCTTAGCTTGTAGGTCACCCGGCAAAAATCCAAGACTCTCTCCAGCTTCAACTGCCGGGCGAACTAAAACAATCTTCCGCATCAAGTGCTGCTTAAGGGCTTCGACCGCCACAGCAACTGCCAGATAAGTTTTTCCTGTCCCCGCCGGCCCCAAGGCAAAAACCAAGTCGTTCTTGCGAAGAGCCTCGACATAACGAGCCTGGCCTTCTGTTCTAGGAGCAACTCGTTTCCCAGCATTGATCACGTCGATGGTGTTCTTGCCAGGCGCGGGCTTCCCGTTAACAGTCGCCAACGCACTAGCAACGTCATCATCGGCCAACGAGCCCTGTCGCTCTGCCAATTGCTTGAGCTGCTCGAACGCTTCAGTTGCTTTGGCAACCGCCTTATCCTCGCCCGACAAATGCAATTTGCCGTCGCGGTGAAACACCGTCACGTTGAATGTTTCACGAATCTGTTTTAGATGTTGATCTTGAGCACCAAACAACGACAAAGCCAGTTGAGGCTCAGATAACATTATTGTTGCTTCTGACATTCCTGAAGCTTTCGAATAATAGTGGAGATCAAACTCTACCCATCTTCCTCAAAGCGATCTCGCCCAAACAACTATACCTAATTGTTCGCCACCGGGAACCGATGGCTAGAGACTGATTTATAAGATACTGGCGGGTAACGCTTTACAAACCGAACATGGGGACTGGATTGTGCCGAAAATAAGAATTACAGCGGTTTTGAGTAGCTACGGGTCAACACGCACTGACACCTCATGATGCGATGCTGAAGTGACAAGTCAGGTCAATCAAATGTTCGTGCGAACTTCAAGCGACCCCCAAAAGAGAAAGACGCCCAAAGACGAGGAATGTCTGCGTCTAGTTAGAAATAGCATAAGTCAAATTGCAAGGACCAAACAAATCACAATGGACAAGGAACAGTGATCGAGCGCGAACAAGCCACAAAGAGCTCCTGAAACGGGATATTCAGAAGGCTTCGCTACAGTCGAAACAGCCCCAGTACCCAACAGGCGAATGCCGCGGGTCCGGCAACCAGAATCGAGTCGATGATGTCTAAGATACCGCCCAATCCCGGCAGCCAAGAACTCGAATCCTTACGACTCATGTCGCGTTTAAATAGGGACTCCGCCAAGTCTCCGACCATGCCCGCCACGGCGACCACGAATCCATAAATCAGAGGTGCATGCCAGGGAACATTGGCATCCACGATTACTTGCGGCACGACAAATTGAAAGAACAAGAAGCTGGCCAAACAAGCCGTCGCGATCCCGCCGACAGCACCTTCCACTGTCTTTCCCGGACTCAATACCGGTGCCATCTTCGTGCGTCCGAACATTCGACCGAACGTGTAAGCTCCCGTGTCCGATATCTTTGTGACTAAAACAAGGGAAATAAGAGCAACCATGCCCCATTCGTTACTGTGGAACATTCGCAAGAAAGCCAGAAAGCCAATCAGTAACCCGCTGTAGCCAACGACAAACGTAGCGAGCGCCGCCCCCACAATCGACTGCCCTGGCTCTTCGTAACGTCGCATCTCCGCCACCAACGTCAACACGAGGGAAAACGCCATGGCAGCCAACGGCCAACCAAGTTTTCCCAACGGGCAATCAGCGGGATAGTCCACCCACAGGATGGGAACACACGATGCCGCGGTAACCAGAAATGCGCCTGCGTAAACCGACCAAGCCACTGGCTTCAATTCGCGTGCCGACAATAAATCGAGACACTCCCCGGCGCCCATCAGGGAGAGGAAAATCATCAACGGCGCCAACCAAATTCCGGGATGGCCAAAGTTATAGTTGAAATCGGCATACAACAGCGAAAAGAGAATCGCCAAGATCACTGCCGCGGAGACCAGTCGCCATCTAAGCACGTGTTGACTCCGTTACAGATTTAGTCCGCCAAACCGACGGTCGCGATGGGCGTAGTCTCGAATTGCTTGGTGTAGATCTTCAATGCGAAACTCGGGCCAGCAGCGCTCGGTCACCCACAATTCCGCGTAGCTCACTTGCCATAGCAGGAAGTTGCTAATCCGCATTTCCCCGGCAGTTCGCACCATCAGGTCCAATTCGGGCATGCCTTGAGTGTAGAGATGATCGGTGATCGTCTTCTCCGTCACTTCGGCCGTATCGAGTTGGCCTTGCTTGACCTCCTCAATAATCGTTTGGACAGCATCGACAATCTCGCCACGGCCGCCATAGTTGATTGCCAAGCACAAACGAGTTCCGGTATTCTGCCGGCTCATTTCAATTGTCTTGTCCATTTCCCGAATTACTCGATCGGGCACGTCATTTCGGCGACCGATCGTGGCGACCACAATGTTCTGATCCATGATCGTACGACGCTCTTCGATCATGTATTGTTCGAGTAGGTGCATGAGGAAGTCCAATTCCTCTGCGGGCCGTTTCCAGTTTTCGCTCGACAAACAATAGAGCGTAACTTGTTCGATTCCCAGGCGAGCAGACTCTTCGACGGTTTGTCGGACGCTGGCAACACCCCGTCGATGTCCCTCGATTCGAGGCAAACCTTGCCGCTGGGCCCAGCGGCCATTACCATCCATGATGATCGCAATATGGCGCGGACGTCGATCCTGCGGGATATCACTGAGCAGATCGTCGGTCTTGGCACTAGTTTCGGACACGGTATTTGACTGAAGGAAAGATTCGTACGTTTAACCACATTGCCACAAGTGACTTCGTTGTGGGCTAGTTGTGGGCTAGTTGTGGACTAGTTGTGGACCAGGGCCTCGGCACCTCTGGGATCCACGAAGATCGTTTGCGCTCGATCGGGTCCCACCGAAACTACCTCGACAGGCCGTCCAACAAGTTCGCCAACGCGGCGGAGATAATTTACAGCACCCGCGGGCAATTCGTCAAAATTTCGGGCTCCCGTAACATCCAAATTCCACCCTTCCCATGTTTCATAAACGGGGATCACTCGACGAAGATCGTCGACGTGACTGGGGAAATAGTCGATCTGCTTGCCGTCCAACTCGTATGCCGTGCAGATCTTAATCTCGTCCAATTGGCTAAGCACATCCATCATCATCAAGGAAATGCAGTCGACGCCGCTCAATCGAGCGGTATAGCGAACTGCTACGGCGTCAAACCAACCGCAACGGCGAGGCCGTCCCGTCGTGGTCCCGTACTCATTGCCGAGATCGCGAATACGCTGACCGATTTCGTTGTCTTGCTCAGTCGGAAATGGTCCGCCGCCAACTCGCGTTGTGTAGGCCTTCGCCACTCCAATGACTTTATTGATCCAACGCGCCGGAACTCCCGAACCCGCGGATACTCCGACTCCAGAACTATTGCTGCTTGTGACAAACGGAAAGGTGCCGTGGTCGATGTCGAGAAGCGCGCCTTGCGCTCCCTCGAATAGAATATTCTTATCTGCTTCGACTTCATCGAGCAGAAAGGCGGTCGTGTCGCGAACGTATGGTTCCAACTGTTTGGCGTAACCCAAATATTCTTCGTAGATCGCATCGGCATCGAAATCGACGGCGACGCCTTTGTTGAGTCCCGACAGATACTTCTGCTTGGCAACAACAATGCTCGTCACGCGGTCGTGAAAACTATCGCGATACATATCGCCCAAACGAACGGCGAATGATCGGCCGACTTTGTCGCGGTAACATGGTCCGATACCGCGCAGCGTCGTTCCGATGGTCTCTCCACTCACTAGCTGATCGTTCATCAACCTATCTTCGGCGATATGCCAGGGGAGAACGACGTGGACCCGATCGCTGATCTGTAAATTCTGTTCGACATGGACGCCTCGCTCAACCAAACCGCGAATCTCTTCCAAAATCGACGGCGGATTCAAGACGACGCCCGTAGCGATGACATTAGCTACATCGCTGTTGAGAATACCGCTAGGAATAAGGTGAAGTTTGTACGTTTCGTCGCCATGTACGACGGTGTGCCCGGCATTCGAGCCACCCTGATAACGAACGACAACGTCAAAGCGGTTAGTCAGCAAGTCGACGAGCTTACCTTTAGCTTCATCTCCCCATTGCAAACCGATTACGCAAGTACCAGCCACCTATCCATCTCCTCGTGCCGTTTTCCAACGAGTGCAGCCCGTTTAACCAACTTGCCAACGGGGCAAATCAAGGTTCCACCGGGCTATATTCGACAACGCCCAAACCGACCAGTCTATGGCTCTAGGCGGGTAATGGTCAACCAGACGGCACGCTTAATACCTGGCAAGATTCGAGAATTCGCCGCATTTTCGGAGTTCGCACCCTTCCCGCTTAAAAATAATCCGCCAGTGCGATTCAGCCTCAGCTTGGCACATAGATCCTTTCGGTCACTCGCAGCCATATTTCGCGCGTAATTTCGGCTCCTACAGGAAGAATTCTGGCAAGAACATTTCGGGCAATGAATTTGGCAGGAGAAGAGGGAAGGCGAATGAACAAGGGCTTCAACTAATTAGCCGTGCTGGCGGCAGTATTCGTATAGTGCCATGGCTGTCGCGGTCGCCACATTGAAACTAAATGGCAGCCCAAACACGGGAATTTCAACGACGTGATCGACCAGCGCCAACAACTCCTCACTTATCCCCAGTCGTTCGTGCCCCAGCAACAATACGCAATGCTTTGGAAACCGAAACTCAGTCAAGGAAGTCGAATTTGTCGTTTGCTCCAATCCGACGATCGGAACTCCCTCGCTCCGCAACTGCTTCAACGTAGGCGCTAGTGTACGTCGCCGCTCGATGTGGATGTGCTCCAATCCATTGCGGGCGACTTTCGGGTCAATCTTGGGGTTGCCCGCCACGATCATCCGCTGAACCCCACTACACGTGGCCGCCCGGACAATCCTCGCCACGTTGATATTACTACGCAGCGGTGGACAGGCGAGAATAAGCTCGCACGCCCCACCCTCAGACGTCGGCTTGTGTCGCTGATGTACGAATTCGTCGTTGTCCATACACTCTTAACTCACAGCAAGATGCTAACAAATACGTCGTTAACTTTGTCAATACGATGCTAACAAATACGGTGCTACCACTTGCCCTACTCGATGAGCAAATGCAGCGGCGCGCCCAACGCGATCGCTCCTATAACTAGCCAAAGCGGATTGAGCTTGAACTTCAACTGCAGCCAGATCGAAATAGCGAACAACATTATCGCGATAACTTGCAGAGGGATATTCTCCGGCAT
>JBLHLE010000273.1:0-7868 GCA_047620805.1 Pirellulaceae bacterium | reverse complement strand
TTGCAGATTCTCCATGCGCCAATTCGCTACCCGCTGATTTCGCTAACGCCAGTTCCGCGCCCTTCTCGAGCTTTGGAAATTCGTTCTTGGGAAGCAGTTGTCTGTGTGGAGGATCGACCCTTTTGGCTATTTCCGGCACGACGAAATTCGTTTCGCCGCAGCCGTAGATCGCACACATGGCGTTGTAGTGCCAACATTCACGGTGGTGGGGGGTTTTACATCGCCCACAAAAAACCAAATCGCCAATCGCTTTCTCTCCACACACCGAACATTTTCCGTCCGCCAGAGTCGTCAGCTCACTTTCGCTGACAAACTCGATGCCCTCACAACGAGTCAGCATTGCTTGATCGTAAAACTCCAGTGCCGCCTGAATGAAGCCCTTGATCGTATCATACCGCCAAACATAACCGTCCATCTGAAACAGAATACGGTCGAACGCCATCTCGATGAGCAACTCGCGTCCGAAAGAGTTGTGGGCCAGATTGCGTAGTTGCCATTGCACGGTTTCGGTGATCATCAGTTGAGTCGACTCGGCGTCGTTGCTGAAAACCCGAAAATAAGGCGCACATCTCTGAGAAGCAGGAAGTATTTCACGTAATCGTCGCGGCGCCTTCACATCGAGTTTGTCGCTGAGAATCCGGCACCAATAATCGACTGGCGGCCAGTCGATTACTAGCTCTGTTACGACACGTCCATTGCGGCGTCGAGTTTGTAAGCGAGCTTCGGTCGAGCCGTATTTGAAAACTAAGCGAGAATAACTAAACCAACCGCCGGAACGAACCTTGCCGTGAAAGTGCTTGGCCAACTTAATATACGCAGTATTCACCGACCCACTCGATGACGCCAACGAGAAGGTTATCGCCACTAAGGCTCCAACCAAAATCAGGAAGATTACCAGGCACTCCACTCAATGGGTCCTTTATTCTTCATCACCTATGTAAAACACATCGTCGTCATTTGACGGTGCCGACCTCCGTCTGGGAATAACGGGGCCCGTTTGGCGTCGCTGCTGCCGTTGAGGATTCACGTTCGGTGTCTCCTCTCCAATGAACAGAACTTCTTCGTTATTTACTGGTCGAGTCCCTGCTTCAATTTGCTCGCCCCGTCGCTGATATCGAACGACATTGGATCGCGACGGAGCCGCTGTTTCTCGCAAACGACGTTGATCTAATGGGCGCTGGATTTCGGTTTGCTCTTCAAACCAATTTCGCGCCGCATAATTCGTCGAACGCCCCAGGTTCATAAAATCTAGACGGACAACGTCCCATAATCGTTCGCATAAAACGTCTAGATTAATTTCCTTGTCCCATTCGATATCGATCTCCTGCAGGTTGATAAAACCGCTGTTGGAGATATTCGGATGAAAAATAGGCGTTAGCCAACGGACGTCAGGGGCCCGTTCGGGATACGAAAACGGCAATCGAATCTCGAATTGATGGGTGTCTAAGTAATCCAGTTCAAAGTTCAGTCCCGCGCTACGAGTTACTCCGCGTCCATGGAAGGTAACCGTAAATTCTTCGGGCGGTTCACCTTCAGACTCGAAATCGACGATGGCACTCGAATCCGCAAGTTTTTGCATTACTTGCAAATCGTGTATTAGTCGCTCGTCGCGTGTAGTTGGAGGCAAAAGAAATCTCCTCGTTCAAGCTCTGTTTCCATTATGCCCGACAATGCTCGGGCTGGCTCCCCCTCACTTAGGGGATTCCCCTTCTTCATCTTCTGGTTGGTTATTCGCTATTTCGTCTCCCTGCTTGTCGCCTACGGCAGCCGTCAATCGCGTTTCTTCCCTGCGTCCGGCAAATACAGCAATACCCGCTATGACGATCAGCAGAATCGTCCCCCCGGCTGCGTAGTACCAGTTTTGTTTTAGCCAACTAAATCTACTTCCATCCTTTTCGTCGTCTGGAGCCGTCAGCTCTCTCACTTTCAAGACCAGCGTCTGCTTTTCTTCTTTCAGGCTGACATGTTTCTCAAGGAGCTTTTTTTGTAACTCCGCCAAGTCCTCGTACTTCGTTTTGATTCCTTCCAAACTGGCACCGGTGGCTTTCAGTCGACTCTCGAGTACCAAGATTCGATCGTCCCGACTTCGAGTATCGACATCAGCTTTGATGAGCTGTTTTTGGGCATTGTTCAAATCTTCTACGACTCCTTGTCCGCCGCCCGGTAGTTTGGCCACGATGTGGTCGAGTAGTTGGAACTGAGCGTCCAGGTCCGCTTGCTGTTTTCGCGCTGTAACAATTGCATCGAGCTTCTTTTCGATACTCGCTATCCCGTCAGGTTTTTGGTTGCCCACTGGCATAGTCATTTTCCAACCGATCAGGGCGAGGAAACACAATTGGATCACGAGCATGCCCATGATCGCGATTCCCTGCCACGGTTGTTCGCGGTTACCAGTTACGTTGACGACAGGTGCTGAATAACCTTGATTAGCAAAGCGAGGATCGTGTGCCATCGTTGAACCTTCTAATTGCGCTATGTATTGCTCTAATTCGGCTTCGCGGAACCGGGACGCGGTCACGTAGAAACCATCAGTCCTGCGAATTCGATCTTCGGGATTCCCCGTCCACTGGAACATCCCGCGGTCTTGCCGGCAGGGATCGATTACTAAAGCGACATCCAATTCGCGAGCGAAAAAGTTGTCGCAAATGAACATATCCATTCCGGATAGAAACACGCCCCAATCAGGGTGCGTGTGATACCATCCAACCATCTGCAAATCTTCGGGAAACTCGTCGCGCTCGCGAGAAATTTCCGACCAAGTGTCGTGCGTGAATTTGAAACTACCCTTGGTACTTTCGTAATGTTTGGCTCGCAGGCTATCGGACACGACAACAAAGGGCCGCCCGTCCTCGTCAATAAACTGCCCCCCGAGCAGAACGCCACCAAGTTCGACGTTGGTGTCCGACAGGGCATGCAACTCCATATCGCGGATTACATCGATGTCGACGTAAATCGGCAAATCGTTGCTCGTCGGCGCATCGTACCCGACGACACAGAAGTGCTTATTCTGGTCGGGTCGGAGAGACTGCTTGGGAGCATCCTCTTCCAAGTCGCCAAATTGCATGTCCATGTCCATGAGTTACCCCATCACACTTTCACGATCGCCGGCCAACAAAAAGAACTTCTCATCTTCCGCGCCTGACACTCGAACGACATCGTACGGCGGGACTCCCACCCCACTTAATGGCAAGTCCAGCCAAGGCGAATCTTCGGTTACGGTGTGTATTATTTCAGGCCGAGCCGTTTCGCCACACTCAGGACATTCCGCTTGCTTCATCCCCACCGACTGCAGCACTTGCATAATTTCGCGATCAATTCCACAAGTCGTACAATTTACAGACACGATAAGGTCTCGATCGAGGTTCAATTGAAGCGGTCCGGTTCCAACCTGCTCACGAACCGCGTCGAACAATTGCCTCACCGTCGTTTCCGATGATTTGAAGTCGAGCTCGACTGGTTCGGGATACGTGTCGTGACTCATACAATCTTCGCGATGCTGAAACTTAGTGTTGTAGAATTGATTGGCAATCCCGTTGTAGATGAGTGCTTGGCCCGACGCCACCGGCATTCCGTGAATCAGCTTTAAAGCCTCCTGCGTTTGCAGGCCGCCGATCATCGATGAAATAGTCGGCGCGGTCGGCACCTTGCCCGCCAAGAGATCCTCATGCCGTAACAACGGACAGCTGTATCGCAAGTTAATCAAACGATAATCATTTTCGGTCATCGCGCATTCGTAACATGCTCCGTCTGGAGGCGAGAAGACTTTGCAAACGCCATTTATTTCTTGAATTCCGCCGTCGATCCATGGAGTCGTCGCTTTCCAACAACTGCGATTGACCCACAATCTCGCTTCGCGATTGTCCAAGCAACCGATGACCACATCGACGTCGCGAAACATCCCCAAGCCGAGATCCGTGATCACGTTGGCCAACATGGGATAGACTTTTATGTCGGGATTCATATCCCGTAGAGCCTCAGCGGCAGTTTCCGCTTTTGGACGCCCGCAATCGCGATGGCGAAAGAGAACGGAGCGAGTCAAGTTTGACTCTTCGATGTTGTCGAAGTCGATGACATAAACGGAGCCGACTCCCATCAGAGCCAGATTCTTCAATACCTCATTGCCCAATGCCCCAGCACCAACTACCAAAACTTTAGCCTTAGCGAGTTTTTCCTGTTCCCACCAAGCGATCAATCGAAGTCGTGAATATCGGTCGTCGTCGTCAATAATGAATGTATCGTCGCTCATACGGTAACCCTACTTTGATGTCCTGCGGTGGTCTCTATCTTGACTGGTCTCCACGATATCACTGTCTATTGCGTCACTGTCTATTGCGTCACTGTCTATTGCGTCACTGTCTATTGCGTCACTGTCTATTGCGTCACTGTTTGCGATATCATTGCGGCTGATTGGAGACGCAAACGAATCCGCAATCAACAATCTCCTCACCTCGCCACTGAAAGAAGCACAGCTCTTTCTGAATTGGGTCGACGACAAGCGCCACGTGCCACTTTTGATCGAAGTAATTCTCGTGAATAAATAGGTCGTAACCAGACAAGAAAACGCCGTGCCCCGGGTGCGTGTGATGCCAACCGACGAGTATCTCCGTGGGATAATCATCTTCGAGTTGGCGGTGCAAACGGGCCCACACGTGGTGACTGATCGTGATCGACGCGACATTTGAACGCGCTTCGATCGCAGGTTCGAAATGCCGAATCTCTAGATACGGTCGTTTGTCGATGTGATATCCGCCCAGCAAAAAGCCGCCAACCTCGCGCGTCAAATCCGATTCAGAGTATTGAATAATCTGTTCCAACACGTGCTCGTGAATGAACACTGGCACCGCATCGGCATAGATCTTGCCGATCGTCTGACTAGGCATCTGGCCGGACTGCACCGGAATGGGTTTTGGGATCGGTTTGACCATGTATCAACTAGTCGATGAAGAGAATGTCGGGATCTACGGGCTCAATAATCTCAGCGTCGACAATATCACCGCCGGCACCTTTGGCTGACTCGAGAAAGACTACCTCGGCTGGCGCTAGCTCGACGGGCTTCGCCGTGATTGGCGGTTCGGTTTTGGCGGGCGCTTGCCCTGCCACCTTATCTCGCAACGGACGCGTGTCCAATGGGAAGATGAATCCGGTATGTGCCTTGGCCCAATACGCGGCGTCGCGATTGTAGGGACTTTCGATATCGTAGTTTTGGTATCGAATCATGTCCCACAGCATTACGCACAGTTCGTCCAAATTAAGGCTTGGAACCCAATGCTTCCCATATCCACCCAAACAGACAATTCCACTGGCAGAGATGTTGGGATGGAAAATTGGACTCTTCCACTGTAACTCTGGCATCATTCGTGGGTAAGAAGCACCCAGTTGGATACGAACTTCATGAAGCTCGCGAACGTGAATCTGCTCGCTGTTTTCATCCCGCCAAACACCCTTTCCGAGAAATCGGATCAAGTAATTCTCAGGCGGACCCCCATGTAACGGACCCGGAACGTCGAAATCGATGATGGAACTATCTTCGCGAAGAGCTTCCATCCCTTTCAAATCCGTACGGAGTCGGCGTAGACGAGGCGACTCGCGCATATTTATCTCCTTGTCGTAAACCTTGCTCGAAGGTATCCGGGGACTATATTGGAACTTTCGAATTCCCGGCCTGCTTGCCCGGATCTCAATCGAATTCCCAGATACCCTCGTGTACCCCACTGGCACGTAAACGAGCCGGGTCACTCGACTGCCGCTCGCCCTCTTCCACTAACAAATTTCTTGATTAACCCGCGACGATCTCTGGATAGACGATCAAGTGGTCGCCTTCGCGAACTTGAGCTTCTAACAATGTTTGGTCTTCTCGCAAACGTTGCCCGCCCTCTTTGTGATCCAGACTGTAACTCATCGGCTGACCATCTGGTCCCATCACCGGCAGATTCATTTTGGTAATGATGTTAGGCAATATCCGTTTCACCGTTACGCTATCGGCGATTACCGCTTCAACTGACTTGGCGCCCGTTTGATCCAAGAAGGTAACCCGTGTACCCTTGCGGTCTTGGCTGGTCCCCTGATCTGTCATGGTGCTCCTCCATATGGCTTATAAGTAGTGACAGCAAATGCGGGGAACACCGTTCCACACACGTTGAATGGGTATTCGTCAGAACTTTGAATATCTTAGCGGATGGGCGAATGGAATCCAACTAGCTAAAAATGTTCTTAAGCCTTGGAATGTACTACGGTTGGAGCCAAAAATCGGATGGCCGAATCACTGGACACTTACGATTTCTAGTTTCAATCGGCCAAGAACTTTGTAAACCGGGAGAAATCCGCTGAATGCGGCGGCTCCATCCAAATTGGAGTGAGCGACCTTTATATGCGCCGCTCCGATCCCCTGACGGCCCAATGTTGCATCCATCGGAATCCACCGATCTTTAATCCACACTTCGGTCCACATGTGATATCCAAAGGAAGGCTGTCCGTTCAGTTCAAAATAGACCAGCCCCATTGCCACCCGCGCAGGGATCTTCCGAGCTCGACAAAAACCGGCCAATAGAACGGCGTGCTCCGTACAATCTCCGCGACGCGACTGAGCGACTTCTGCGGCAGTTGCGAAAGCCTGAGTAAAATCCGTTTCGCGAATCAGATTATCTACGTGCCGCTCTAAACCACACACTAACCGCCAAGGATCTCGTTCGCCAGGCAACACTTCATTCGCGAGTCTAACCAGCTGCTGATCGTCACTCTGGATGAGGTTATTCGGTGACAGATCTGCCTGGGTCGGAGGCGTGTCCGCTTTCGTCAGCGTCGCGGGGTTATCGGGACGCACCGCTCGGACGAGCAGTTCAATCGTCTTATCGTCAATCTTGCGAAATGTCTGAGTTGGTCCAGACACGAATATCGATTCAATCGGATTTCGCGCACTCGTCGCTTCCGATGGCTCCGACTCAATCACCGCCCGATACTTAATTCGCTGTGTGCTGTGAGGTTTGGCGATGCGTTTTGCAACTCGAACGGTGGTCGATTTCCCCAAGTCGTATTCGCCAGTTCCTTCCGTCGACGTAGCAATCTCTTTTGTAGTCCGATAAGAAAACTGTCCGATTCCAGGTGTGAAGGTCTTTATTGACTCGCCCTTTTCATCGACCCACATCGTCATGGCCAGCTTGCCGCCAGCAAGCGAGATAGTGGAATCGATTCGCAATAAACGCTGCTTTGTGTCCAGCAAATCCGTCTCTTCGTAGCCGACAGCATCGAGTTGTACGGTAGCGAGGCTGTTAAAGATTGGAAAAAGCGACTGGACCGTTCGCCGCTGTCCGGGCTTCATCGGTTTTTGCCGAAGGGACTGCTCCGGAGCAAATAGGCCCTTGTAGCTCTTATTCCAGTCAATTTTGCTAGTTGTCTTCTTTCCTGCGGTCTCCGTCACGATCACAAGATCGCCGTCCTTGATTTCTCCAGTCGATCGATTGACGACGGGACCGAGCTTCGTTTCTGAAGCGAATTTCAGCAAAGCTCCGTCCGGGCGCTCGAAACTAACGATCGCGACCTCTTGCTTGGCTGCGTCGCCGAATCGTTTCATCACCATGAAATTCGTGCTGTTTATCTTGATGAACGGATCGCCGTTCTTGTCAATTGCGGAGGTAAGCTCCGTCCGACCGTAACCGATTTTTTGCTTTTGAATATAGTAAATGTCCCAATACTCAGTAATCGCGTTCACTGCGACTGTGCCGGGCGGCGTCTGTGTAGCTCCCGACGGTGTAATTCCCGACGGTGTAATTCCCGACGGTGTAATTCCCGACGGTGTAATTCCCGACGGTGTAATTCCCGACGGTGTAATTCCCGACGGTGTAATTCCCGTATGGGCAGTTGCGACCTCTTCT
>JBLHLE010000272.1:0-7878 GCA_047620805.1 Pirellulaceae bacterium | reverse complement strand
CTTTTGGCTGTCAGACGTCGATACCAACGTTTTGGTCGCCGGCTATTTTGACTATATTTCCAAGTCTTGAAATAAGAACAGTCTTGAAATAAGAACAGTCGTGAAATATGTACAGTCGTGAAATATGTACAGTCGTGAAATGTGAACGGTCTTCAAATGTGAACACGGGTTCGCTGACGGGCGTAACGAACAGAGCGAATCACGAACAGAGCGAATCACGGCGCAGGTGGTGGAGTTCTGGAAATCACTAGCGCTCGATTGTTTCAAAATGCGATCTTTCCTAGGTATGTCACTGAAAGCCATTCATGAACGCGGCTAAGAAGAATAAATCAGCTTCCAAACACAAGCTGACTTGGCAAGACCATTTGCATGCCACTGTTGCGGGCAGTCGCGAAACAGTGGAGTCGATTGTCCTCGCTGTAATTTTGGCGTTCATGTTTCGCGCGTTTGTCGCCGAGGCGTTTATTATCCCGACGGGATCTATGGCGACGACATTGCAAGGGCGGCATAAGGATCTCAACTGTCTGGAGTGCGGATATCAGTTTAAGGTGGGCGCGAGTCAGGAGTTGCGCGATGGCGGCATGCGGATCCGGTCGGTATCGAACGTCGCCTGTCCAATTTGCGGTCACAATCAGACGGTCAAACCCGACACGGATGCCAATCACGTTTCGTTTTCGGGGGACCGCATTATTGTCAGCAAGTTTATTTACGACTTGCGCGAACCGGCGCGGTGGGACGTAATTGTCTTCAAGTATCCTGGCAATGCAGTCCAGAACTACATTAAGCGTCTGGTCGGATTACCCAACGAAACCCTGCGGGTGTTTCAGGGAAGCATCTACACGAAGGGCCTGCTCGCACCTGACACAGATTTTGCCATTGCTAGGAAGAAGCCACATAAGATCAAAGCAATGCTGCAGTTGGTCGACGATACGAATCACATTCCCGCTACTCTGCAGAAGGTAAATTGGCCATCTCGCTGGCAATCGCGCGAAGGGGAAACCGTCTGGTCTGCAGTTGCCAATGCGAAATTCGGTTTTGTTTGCCAGCCGACCGCGAACGACACATTTTTGCGCTACTACCATCGAGTTCCCGGACTGAAATATCGAATTGATGAATGGAAGGAAGTTCTCGAACAAAAGCGCTTGCCGGAAACCGTCGAGCCCCGGCAAGGCAGCTTGATTTCCGATTTCTGTGTTTACAACGTGAATCCTCATTCACTGTACACCCTCAACTCAGCATGGGATCAACGGTCGCAGGACAGAGTGCTTACCGAGGCCACGCATCCGACAGGATTAGAGTACCCGAACCCAAATCCAGGAAACCAGGGACTGCATTGGGTTGGTGATCTGGCCGTGGAGGCCGACATAGAGATTCAGTCGGTCGATGGTGAATTGTTGCTCGACTTGGTCAAAGGCGGCGTGCACTACGAATGCCGAATTGACGTCGCGACTGGAATCGCCACGCTGAACATCGTCGGAGCGGATTTTGGTTTCGATGGTAGTAAGACTCCAACAGGTGCGACTGCTATTCGAGGCAAAGGCACACACCACTTGCGATTCGCAAATGTTGACAATGGTTTGACTCTGTGGGTGGACGAAACGGTAGTGGAGTTTGATAGCGAGCCAAACTACACGATTCCACGGGCCTACGAAGTGCCTCTCAGGCCAGTTTGGTCGCCGCAGGACCACGGCGATCTTGCCCCGACTGGGATTGGTGGAAAGGGGCTACAGTTGCAAGTCGATCGGCTGAAAGTTCACCGCGATATTTATTACATTGCACTCACCACAAATCTAGGTTCCAACTCGGACTACATGGCTTCGATGAGTTTCGGTGGATCGCAGATGGGGTATATCCGCGGATTGTTCAGCGACCCGACCACTTGGGCGGCCGAACCACTGTTCAATAGTTTCAACTACGCCCAATTCGATTTGGATGAGGAGCAGTTCTTCCCAATGGGTGATAACAGTGCTGCCAGCAAAGATGCTCGTATCTGGGCTGCAGGGGGCGGCCATCGGGCACCAGGGGCGTTCGTCGAGCGGCGGATGCTGCTGGGCAAGGCTGTGTTAATTTACTGGCCGCATCCCTGGAACACTCCCGTCCCGTTTACGCCGAATGTTCAAGAGATGGGACTAATTCGATAACTTCGCGAGCAGTCAGCTCGTAACCATACCAGTCAAGGAGGGCTTGGTGATGACGGCAATTTTGGAAGTTAAAGGGTTGGTGAAGGCCTATGGTCGTCGTCGAGTGGTTGACGGAGTTGGGTTCTCCGTGGAGCCCGGCGAGATCGTTGGACTACTCGGCCCTAACGGCGCTGGCAAAACAACCAGTTTTCGCATGACTTGCGGAATGGTAGAGCCCGACCAAGGTCAGGTCCTTCTCGACGGAATCGATGTGACTCAATGGCCCATGTTCCGTCGCGCCCGCGATGGTGGAATGGGATATCTCGCTCAAGAGTCCAGCGTGTTTCGCAAGTTGAGCGTCGAGCAGAATCTCTTGGGCATTATGGAGTTGTTGGGGATCACCTGGAAGAAACGTCGCCTCCGGTGCGACGAACTGCTGGAACAATTCAAAATCACACACCTGCGGAAGTCGAAAGCCGGATCGCTTTCGGGGGGCGAGCGGCGGCGACTGGAGATTGCCCGTTTGCTTGTTTCGAGTCCCGAAATCATTCTGATGGACGAACCATTCACCGGGATTGATCCGGTGACCATCCAGAGTATCCAAGAGATTATTAGGGATCTACGAAATCATGGGATTTCGATTCTGATTACCGACCACCAAGTGCGAGAAACGCTGCAAATCACGACGCGGAGTTACGTGATCTCCAAGGGCAAAGTACTGTGTCACGGCACACCGGCTGAAGTGCTCGCCCACGACGTAGCACGCGAAGAATACTTTGGCGACGGAATGGATGTTAACTTATCTGGGCTGGACGAGCAGCCGCAACCGCAAAAACGAAAACCTGTACTCGAAGAACACATGCCATCCGAAGTTCCTGCACCTCACTTTAATGAGACTTCCCAAGGTGCAAAGGGGAAGGTCCGCCGTCGCGGGGCTGGCAAGCAATAGTTAGTTCCGGAAAGCGTTCCTTGAGTGGGAAAGCTCTAGTGAGACAGGACGCATGAAACGAGTGGCTACTATTTCGACTCGTCGTTTTTAATGTCCAGGAAATTGAATTCGGGAATCGTCATCACTTCGCCATCCGCCGGGGTTTTGCCTTGTTCGCCGGCAACGATTTTTGAATTTCGTTTGCCGAGGTAACCAACTCCCCAAACGAGTCCTTCCAGTTCTTGTTTCGATTTGACGTGCCCCTCGACTAATGCGCCGATCCAACCGACTGCGAGCGTGGCGGGGAAGCCGAGCGAGATTGTCCACATTTCGTGAACCGGGCCGAAAGGCCACAGCCACAAGAACGCGTCGTACTTATTACTGACATAGATCCAGATCGAAAAACACATCCCGAAGATTAACGCGACCATGGCGGACAAACCGCCGCCGCGGCGAGTTAGCATGCCCAGCAAGATTACGGCCGCCAGTGGGCCACCGAACGTGTTGATGACTCCAATCATGATCGAGAAAACATCCCCGATTTGTGATACGAGCAAGGCAAAGAATGTTGCGGCGATGCCAACCACCACGACCAATCGTCGTCCTAAGTACAACTCGCCGAGCGGATCTTCATGGTTGGCGCCGCCCTGTCTGCCGACAACCACTTGTTGAGCCCAAGTCGATTTTCGATAGAAATCGGTCACGACGAGAGTACTGATTGAGTTGAGTCCCGAGTCCATTGACGACATGGAGGCGGCCAGCAGCGCGGCTAGTAGCAGGCCGGCGAGCCCCATCGGCAAATGCCGCGAGATGTATCGCGGCATCAATTCGTCCACCGCCTTCAAATTGATAACGAACTCACCGTGGTCGAGCGGCGATTTGCGCGGCCGGCGAACGGCAAGGCTTTCGATTCGAATCTCCGTGCCCTCTTCGTTTATGGCTTGCTCGATCGACGTCAGAGGATCATTGCGATTGGGCCGCAATATTCGTCCGGTTTCTATCAACTTTGGCAACGTCTCCGAATTGATTGGATCCTTGTGCCAGTCGAGTGGTTCTGTGCCTTCGAGTTTTCGTGTCTCGCGCGTGACTGGATTGACGTTGGCAACCCATTTGGGGTCCATTTCGTTCGGGTTGTCAAAGTAGAATGCGAGCATGCACATGCCGACGTAAGAAAGCGCGGACATCATGGCACTGACGGCTACGCAGTTCAGGACGAACGACCAGCGAGCTGAAGCAATATTCTTGGTAGTGAGAAAACGCTGCGCGGTGATTTGATCCGCGATGTAAAAGGAGAACATTGCCAGTGCGAAGTGAGGAATGAATCCCCAGGCGTTCCACTTTTCGCTCCAGTCGAAGCCCTCTTGTCGACTAGCCATCGAATTCGTCGGATCGATCGGCGGTTCGAAAATCTCGCCTCGGTTGAGAGTCTCTGCTACGGTCCAGACGCGTTCACTGCCACCGTCCAGTTGGCTCCAAACACTCAACGTGATAAAGATGACTCCGCCAAACATGATTGCGGCTTGCACGACATCCGTCCAAATGACGGCTCGCATGCCTCCCAGGAACGTGTAAATCGTACTGACGATTCCAAGTACCAATAATAAAATGGGCATCGGGATTGTCAGGCCAGTAGCAATGGCGAGAGCTTTGCAGGGGGCGTAGAGCACTCCGCCCAGCCATAGAAGCCGCCAGACGACAAACACACCGCTGCCCAGGATCCTAACCCGCGCGTCGTATCGCATTTCGAGGTATTCGTAAATCGACGTCAATTCCAGGCCGCGGTAAATCGGAATCACCAGCAGATGAATTATGGGCAAGATTAGCCATACGGAAAGCGGCATCATTAGACACCGCAAGCCCACCTCGTAGCCCTGCCCTGGGAGGCCTGTGTAGCTGAGCGCGGAAAGTAGCGTTGCCATCAGGGAAATGCCGACCGGTAGCCAGCCCATCGATCGACCCGCTAGAAAAAACTCTTGTGTGTCATGCTGTCGTCGACTGAAGAAGTATCCAATCCCCAATAGACCTGCGAGGTAAAGCAGAATTACTAGATAATCGAGGACGACAAGACCAATAAGCGGAGACATCAAGCTCTATTTCGCAAACGATGAATGGCGAGAAATTTTGCAGCTGCATCAATCGTCATTCATCCAACGACTTTTGTCAATTATGCACATTCGCCAACTGGCGGTGGGATTAACGATGGCGTCGGGCTACGAATACACGCGCCGTCACGCCTGTTATCGAATGCTCAGAGCAGATGTTGCAGACGTCGCTCGATCCATGAAGTGGCATGGCCATCCGGGCCCTGTTCCCACTGGTTCCCAATTCAAGCCTTTCTGAAGCACCAATCCCAACACGCGCGAGACGCTCATGCCACGCAAAGTGAGTAGCATGGCCATGGGGTGGTCGCTCGACTTCTGGCCCGACGCGCCAAACTACGTCGCTGTGTAGGGTCAACCTGAGCTCTGGCGAGCCCAGCTACGGTTTAAACGCTCGTTAAGAAACTATTGTTGCCTCGGTTCCATCCAACACTAGCCCTAGTTGCTGCGGATCGACGCCGTGCAATTCCTCCGCCGCGGCAGCAATTGCTTCGAACAACGCCCGCAGTTCGGCGTCTGTCGAAAGCACCTGCTCGATCGCCGCGCGATCCGGATGGCCTGACCCAGCTTCAATACTGCCCGCTGGCCCCGCCTTCAAATGCACTGGGCGAACTGTATCGACACCGTTAGCTGCGAACTTAAAATTCGCCCGCTTCTGAAACTGCTGAAGTAAGTCGAGCAAATCTTCTTTCGAGATCGACTCCGTTTCGCCAACCGGCTGCTCAACTCCATCGACGTTCGTCGCCGAAGTGAGAATGTCCAAGAACGACTTCCCAGCGCCGGAAAGTTGCTCGGCTACATTCGCTGCTAGCGAAACAGCTTGTTTCCCTGCCACGAAACCTAGTGAGGAAATGTCCATATCAGTACCTAAAGAGTGAACCGTGCACATTTCTCTGATCGTCCAATCTGCTTTCAATCATTAGCAGAATTTAACGAGTACGGAAGGTGGGTAAACGACACAGAACAGGGGTTGTTATCGCGTGCTCTCCGCCGGAATAGCGCTCCTGTTTCGCAGTAACCTCCCAGTGCAGCGAACTGAGCGGGGAGGTGACTCGTGCAAGAACGCGATTCCTCAAAACCGGGCGCGACTTATTTTAGAGATAGTCTAGGACGCGCTTAGCTGCTTGTTCGCCACTGCGAATACAGAACGGAATTCCGACACCGCGATACGCATTGCCGGTCAACTCAAGTCCGTGTATCTGGCCAGTCTCGGCTTCAATTTTATTGACTAGGTCGAGGTGTCCAACGTGATATTGTGGCATCGTATTCATCCACCGACCGACCTCGCAAAACAAAGGGGGCTTGGACAATCCGAGCAGCTCTTTCATTTGCTGTAGCGCCATCTCTTTAATCTCTTCGTCGTCTCGCTCTAAAAGTTTGTCTTGCAGAGCGCCACCGATGAAGACTCGCATGAGGACGTGATCTTCAGGTGCTCGCCCTTCGAACTTGACGCTAGTAAAACTGCACGCCAAAACGGGGCGTTCTTCGATATTCGGAACCACGAAGCCAAATCCGTCGAGTGGATGTTGAAGGCTCGACCGTTTGAGGCCGATCGTAACTACCGCTGCACTGGCGTGAGTGACTTGGTTTACGAGTTGAGCGAGACCCGCCGCGCTGGTTTCAATTAGAGAGCGAATGCGACTCGCTGGTGTCGCCAGGACGACCGCATCAAATTGCTGACTCGGCTCTCCGTCGAATTCGACTTCCCATTTCTCGCGGGTTGACTCTTCTTGCTTCGTTCGTATTACACGTTGAACCGCGCTATTGAGGTGGATGCACCCGGCGGGCAACTTGGCGGCCAACGCATCTACAAAACTTTGCATGCCGTCGCGAGGAGCAGTGAAGACGCCGTAACGAGCTCCGCCTGCTTCTTTTTGTTCCTGCTTGGGCGGAACGCTGCGAATGGCTCGGAGAATGCCGCCATATTTTCGTTCCATATCCAAGAATTGCGGCATCGTCGCCTGCATACTCAGTTTTCCTGGATCGGCCGTGTAAATGCCACTGATCAGAGGCTGCACCAGTCGGTCGAATGCCTCGCGGCCAAGTCTTCGCGTCACGAACGACTGGAGACTTTCGTCTTCACCAGACTTGTTGGCGGGAACGAAATACTCCCACCCCATTCGCATCTTGCCGCTCCACGAGAGCAACTTCGATTTCAACAACGCCTTCATACTCGTCGGGGCCATCAGAGAGAACCCTTCGGGCACAGGATGGAGCTGACCACGATAGACGACGAACGCGCGGCGAAACTCATCGTTCGGCTTAATCAATTGATCGGTGAATCCAATCCGCTCGCACAGATCGACAGCCCAGGGGTCTTTCGTGGTAAACATATCCGCACTGCGTTCAAGCAGAAAGCCATCGCGGCGAACGGTCTTCAAAACTCCGCCAACTCGATCGGACGCCTCGAACAGGCTTACCTCGTGCTGGGGAGCAAGTTCACCGATCCGAAAGGCGGTAGCTAAGCCAGAGATGCCCCCACCTATTATTGCAACTCGTTTCTTTCTTTCGGACAGATCGGTCATAGTAGTCAATCGAGTTGTGCAATCGCGTTTGGGACGGGTGAAAGGAAACGGGAACCAATAGTGTGAAGCACCCGGACGGCAGTTCCGCTATTGGCTCCCGTCCCCTTTCGCCAATCCTAGTTAGTAACAGAGACCAGTTAGTAACAGAGACCAGTTAGTAACAGAGACCAGTTAGTAACAGAGACCAGTTAGTAACAGAGACCAGT
>JBLHLE010000271.1:0-7899 GCA_047620805.1 Pirellulaceae bacterium | reverse complement strand
GCTCACGTTTACATCAACGGTTTGTACTGGGGTATGTACAATCCCGTCGAACGCCCCAACGCGTCGTTTGGAGCGAGCTATTTTGGCGGTAACAAGGACGAGTACGACGCCTACGTGACGAGTAAATTGATCGATGGCAATTCCGCTTCCTGGAACGAAATGTTCGCCTTGGTTCGCACCGGTAACATCAACTATGAAGCAGTTAAAGATACCCTGGATACAACTGCATTCATCGATTATCTGATCATCAATCAGTACGGCGGAAACTGGGACTGGCCGCACAACAACTGGTACGCAACGCATCGCCGCGGAGCTGATGGGAAGTGGAACTTCCACACCTGGGATGCGGAAGGCATTTTCAGTAATGTCAACCAGGACAGAACTAACTCATTTGGCAACAACGGGCCCGGCGAACTTTACCAGAATCTTCGCAACGTGCCCGAGTTTCAACAAGAGTTTGCCGATCGAGTGCAAAAACACTTTTTCGGCGACGGGTTACTAACTCCGACGAAGGCCGTCGAGCGGTTTAATCGAATCGTTGCTGAGTACGATCGCGGAATTGTAGGCGAGTCGGCTCGCTGGGGTGACGGTCGCTGGGATCAGGTTGCCGACGACCGAACGAGGGACGCCCACTGGATTCCACGTTTGAATTCGCTGCGAGCAAGTTACTTTCCTCAGCGAACCGCCGTCGTTCTGCAGCAATACAGAAACGTCGGGCTTTATCCCGATGTCGATGCCCCCACTATCGAAGTCAATGGCGTCTTCAGCTCGGGCGGAAATGTTACGTTTAACGATTCGATTCTTTCAGTGGTAAGCGAGGGCACGACGCATACTTCGATTAATGGTATGGACCCTCGCTTGACCAACGGCGATATCAACCCACTGAACATTGACGACCAATTGTTATTGCCGCTTATTGCAGGGAATCACGCCGGTAGTTATCTAATTCCATCGGGTGCGGCGGAGGAGGATGACTGGCAGCAAAACGTGTTTGACGATTCTACGTGGAGTCCATTGCAAGGATCGCTTGGATTTGATTCGGGGCCATTCGATCTGGAATCTGGATTCGAGGTTCACGCGATCGATCTGGCAGGTGGCGTAATCGACAATGTTATCGAAGCCACATCCGTGTTGGATGGCAATCTCAACGGGTTTGTCATCGACACCGAGGTAACGACGCGCGTTTCTTACCTGAACCTAGGGAACGTGGGCGTCATTAGCACGCCACCGAATATTGATTTCCCCGCGGCGAGCGACGGTCAGCAGTACGTGATGAGAGCGACTGCTAATGTGACGATTCCCGCTGGTACTTGGTCACTATTGGTCGGTAGCCACGATGGATTTCACTTGACGATACCCGGTGTGGTGTTCAGCTTGCGGGCGAGCGACGATCTGGTGAACTTCCCGCAGCCGATCGCCGCTGACGAATTGGTTTACAATGGGACGCGGGGGCACTCGTCAACTTTGGGGCGTTTCACGTTGTTGCAGCCCCTGACGACAACGATTCAAGTCGACTATTTCAATCAAACCGGTAACCCGTCGTTTGAACTTTTAATTGCGGTTGGTCAGTCGCGAAAAATCGTCGAGGATGGAGTGGATGGATGGGCGGTAACTACAAATCCGTCAGATATCAGTTTCGGACCACTCATTGAAACCGACGTGCAACAGCAAATGCACAACACGCGCGCGACGGCCTATGCTCGATATCCGTTCCAGGTGACCAATGCCGCGGGATTGAGCGGTCTGGAGTTGGATGTTAAATACGATGACGGCTTTGTCGCCTATCTCAATGGTACCGAGGTCGCGCGTAGAAATGCACCGAACTCTTTGGGCTTTGATTCGACGGCGACAGTCTCGCAACTGGATACTATCGCGATCATGACGGAGTCCATCTTGTTGGACGTCGGCGACCTTGTCGAAGGGGATAACCTACTCGCTATCCAGGTATTAAATCGAAGTGCCGGCGATGCCGACGCGCTGTTTGCTGCGGAATTGAACGCAGTCACGCCGATTCATTTGCAAGATTCGGCCGTCGTCAAGTCGCGAACGCTCGCGGATGGTGAGTGGAGCGCGATGGCGGAAGCTCTATTCTTGTTAAACCAACCTGCGATACTTGGAGACCTCGCCGTCAGCGAACTCAATTACCACCCAAGCGCTCCGACTGCTGCCGAACTGACAGAAATGCCGGCACTTACATCGGGTGATTTCGAGTTCGTCGAGATCGTAAATAGCGGTGGCCGCCGCATCGACTTGCCAGGCGTAACATTCGTTCAAGGGATCGAGTTTACGTTTGGAAATGAAAACACCATTACACTCGGGCCTGGCGAGACGACTCTGTTGGTGCGAAATCGGGACGCGTTTGAGTTGCGTTACGGTGACCAAATCGAAATTGGCGGTGTCTTCTCTGGTCAGTTAGATGACCAAGGCGAACCGCTCGTCGCAAATGATAAACTTGGCGATGTTATTCTGTCCTTCACTTACGATGACGGCGGCGGATGGCCTGGCCGCGCCGACGGCAGTGGAAGTACACTGCAGATTATCGACTCCTCTCTGGATCCCAACGATCCGAATTCATGGGAGTCTAGCACCGCTTTCAACGGCTCCCCTGGCGGGGATGATTTGACAGCGCCCTTAGTGGTCATCAATGAGGTCCTTACGCATACCGACTTGCCACAGGTCGACTTCGTAGAGTTGCTGAATACTTCGAATTCGCCGATCGATGTCAGTGGCTGGTTGGTTTCGGACTCGAGCAACGCTTACGACAAATTCGTCATTCCAGACGGCACCACGATTGGGCCGGGGCAATACCTTGTCTACGACGAGACGGACTTTAATCCAACGGGCGGCGCGGCGCCGACTGATTTCGCGTTTAACGGCGCGAACGGCGATGATGTTTGGTTGCTTTCCACCGGCGATGACGGCATCGAAATGTTTGTCGACCACGTCGACTTTGGGGCCGCTCGAAATGGCGAGTCGTTTGGAAGATGGCCCAATGGGAACGGTAACCTGTATCCCATGGTCGCTGTCACAGAGAGTGGCTTTAACAGCGGTCCGAGAACTGGACCGGTCGTTATTACGGAAGTAATGTACCACCCGCCCGCAGCTGCACCAGGCGACGTAGATGACTTCGAGTTTGTCGAAATCTACAATACGACAGATGCACCGATTTTGCTGACGAACTGGCAAATTACCGGAGGGATTGACTATCAATTCCCCGACAACTTTACGCTCGACCCAACAGTTCCCATCGTCGTTCTGTCGTTTAATCCGACCAATCTCAATAACGCAGCGCGGGTTACAGCGTTCCGTAATTACTACAGCATCGACGCTGGAGTCGTGTTGTTGGGTGGCTACGGTGGAAAGCTCGATAACGGCGGCGAGACCGTACGTCTGATGCGCCCGGACGCCCCTTCGCCGCTAGATCCGACGTACTTCCCGTTGCTGATTGAAGACATTGTCCGTTACGACGACGAAGGCGAATGGCCAACAACGCCAGATGGCAATGGCGAGTCGTTGACGCGAGATCAACTCCACGCTTGGACGGATAACCCGCAAAACTGGGTAGGGGCGACGCCAACCCCTGGATTCGTGGATGCTCTCGACGCTCCACCTCGCGTGTTAGATTTCGCCTGGAACGTCGATCAACTCGATCCGCCCGATCTGTCCGCAGGAACGCAGCCCTCGAGTTGGTCGGACCAACATAGTTTCCTCTCGAATTTCCAGATACGATTCTCTGAACCTGTCAGCGTAACGCGGGATGACATCATCTTGACGAATTTGGGCGTCAATGCTCCGGCAGAAGCGGATCAGGTAATTGACATATCTAGTGCTGTTGTTGTAACAGCCGCTGATATCGTGCGTATCGATCTTAGTGGCGTGTCGTTGCCCGATGGCGTTTTTCAATTGACTGTGCGCGATTCTGTCGTAGACCTCGCCGGGCAACTGTTGGACGGAGACAACAGCGGCAGCAGTGGCGGGAATTTTGAATTTGTCGGCAGCAGTGTAAATCCGTTTTATAAATTAACAGCGGAATGGAACGGCGATGGTGGCGTTTCGGTGTTCGACTTTACCACGTTCAGTTATTGGTTTGGACAGAGTGTCCAAGCGGTAGCAGGCGCGGCTCCGAGTTATGTTGATGTAAATCGCGATGGTGGCGTCAGCGTTTTCGACTTCACAGGATTTTCTTCAAACTTTGGTCGTGGAATTGTCTACCCGATCGGATTTGCATCTGCAAACGCAGTTGCGCCGATCGAATTTCAACAACTGGCTGGCTCCGCGGATACTGCGGTTAACCGTCACAGAGATATCAAATTAGACGCGGAGGTTATTCCGATTGTGGGGGACGCGGCCAATGGCGACTTTGCGAGGTTCGGCGCGCGAAAACTTACCGCGAAAGTGGAATTTGATCTCCCCGAACGTAATGATGTTGAGGATGAGATGTTGGAAGATCTTATTGCCGCAATTGCCGATGATGTCGCAGTTGGCTGGAGCGGGTAATAGAGGCAGGCATTAACGGCTACGCCGTTAGTGCTTTCTTTGCAATGGTTTGCGGCGTCAAACGGCGGTGTTACGACGTTGAAACAGAATGTTTGATGTTCTTTTCGCATCCGAATCCGGACAACCCACATATTCAGTGTAACTCGGTGGTTAGAATCGATCCCACTATTGCCCCAAGAATACCTTTTAGTAACTTGTAACTAATAGCGCAAATTCGTTGCGACGAAGGCACTGCGTCCTTAGAATAGAACTTGCCTAAGAGTTTACCTAACAGGATCAGCTTAAACTCCCAGACCCGCTCGGGATTACTATTTTTTGCTGTCCTCATTGAGAGCAGGGACGTGTCTCACTGTGGCAGGCCTCGTATATTGTTTTGTCGGTACGGGATCACACACGTTTCAGCAAATTTGATTAGTGAACAGCTTTGATTTGAGGACAGGGGTTATGAGCCGGTTAACTAGCCGCAAGTTGGGTCAACGTCTGCGCGAACGCAACAAGCAACGTGCCCTTCAATTCGAGACGTTCGAAGAACGTCGTTTATTGGCCGTTTACACTCCACTTCCCGGAGCGGCCGACGGCAGCGCTGGTAGTCTGCGCGCTGCCATTCAGGCATCCAATACAAACAACGAAGACGACGTCATCATTCTTGGCGTAGGCACCTACACGATTTCACTTGGCGGAGCTGGTGACGACCTGAACGGCGGCGGCGATTTCGATATCCTCGATACAGGCAACTCCGTCCATTTCACTGGACAGGGTATTGGCTCGACGATTATCAGCGGCAACCAGGTCGATCGAATTTTCGATATCTTCTCAACTGTCTCGGTCACACTTGAAGACCTGACGATTACTGGGGGTAGGGTAACTGGTTCGAATGATGGCGGAGCGATTCAGAGTCTCGGTACGCTGGCGTTGATTGGTGTCGAAGTGACTGGCAACACGGCTCGCGACGGTGGCGGCTTGTTGCTCGATCATTCCGCCGTGATTACCGACTCCATTATTAGCAACAACTCCGGTCGAAACGGTGGTGGAATCAGATCATTCGCACCCCTGACTCTTACCAATACCGTTATTTCGGGCAATACCGCAACGAGTTTTGGTGGCGGTTACAACAACGACGGCGCGGTTAATATCTTTATCAGGAATACGACGTTCGATGACAACTCGGCTAGCGTCGACGGTGGCGGTTTTATTAACAACGGCGGTCGAGTGCACGTGCTGACGGATTCGACTTTTAGCAACAACAGTGCTGGTGGACGCGGTGGTGGATTCCAAAACTCGGGCGGACGCTTCATCTCCGTTCAAAACGTGACCGTATCGGGCAATAGTGCTGGAATTGGTGGCGGCATCGACAATTTTGGCGGCATGCTCGATGAGGTGATGAATTTAACCATTGTGAACAACACCGCTACCACGGGTGGTGGCGTGCAGAACGAGGGCGGCAATGTTACCGTTCGCAACACGATCATTGCAAACAACTCCGGAAACACCGGTCCTGACTTCAACGGTAAACTGATTGGTCGGGGTTACAACCTGATCGAGAATACGGCCGGTGTAAGTTTTAGGGAGGACCTCACAGGTAACATTACTGGGCAAGAGCCAGACCTCGGCCCGCTGCAAGATAACGGTGGTTTAACTGAGACCCACGAACTGTTAGTCGATAGCATCGGAATTGACCAAGGCACGGCCGTAGGTGCTCCGCTTGCCGACCAGCGAGGTGAACTCCGTCCGCAGGGACTAACCGTTGATATTGGGGCATTCGAAGCGCCGCCAAATGGCGACTTTATTTCGCCGACAGCGACCGTCGTGGAAATCGTCGCGGATCCTCGCAATGTGGCAGTTGGCACGGTCAGCATCAACTTTGACGAAGATGTTATCGGAGTGAACATTGCCGACTTCGGCTTGACCTTGGGCGGCAACGTCGTCGACATTAGCGGTTTAACTGTAAACGCTGTTTCGGCATCTAGTTACAACATTGACCTCAGTTCTGTCACGACAGCGGACGGCAATTATGTTTTGACGCTGACTGCCGTCGGTAGCGGTATTGAAGACCTGTCGGGGAATCTATTGCTGGATAACGCCAGTGATGGATGGTTGATGGATGCCACCGCACCGGTTGCAGACATCCTCGACGTCTCTCCCGACCCCACTATGACAGAAGTTACCAGTCTGACAGTTAACTTCAGCGAACAGGTGCTGAATCTTGATCTCGCTGACTTCACGCTGACTGCCGGCGGCACCAGTGTGGATCTCTTGGCTGGTGGAGCGACTGTGACAGTGATCGATACGCTGAACTATGCGGTCAATCTAAACGGCCTGGCCGCGGCTGATGGCAACTATGTGCTAACTTTGACTGCGAATTCGGGTGTTGCCGATTTGGTTGGCAACGCAGTCGTTGGCGCGACGGTTGAGGCCTGGACCAAAGACAACGTATCTCCCACGGGCGACATAGTCGATGTCTCTCCCGATCCACGGTTAACTGCAGTTGGCGTCGTTCAAGTATTGTTTGATGAAGATGTGGTCGGTGTTGACCTCGCTGCATTCACGCTACTACACGACGGTGCGGTCTTAGACCTCGTTGGATTGGGCGTCACAGTCAACGCCGTCTCGGGCTCCGAATACGAGATTGACTTGACGAATGTTGGTGGTGCAGAAGGCGCCTACGCGTTAGGTCTCACAGGTGTGGTGACCGATCTTGGCGGCAATGTTCTAGCGGGAACGCCTGCCGACAACTGGGATATCGACCTAACGGGTCCGACTCCAGCGATAGGTGGCATCTTGCCAACGCTTCGTAATACTCAGCCGAGTCCGCGAATTGTTTTCGACGAGCCAGTTACAGGATTTGAACTCGCAGATATTGTCCTCAGGCAAGACGGTGATGTTGTCGATCTTGTCGCAGAAGGCGTGACTCTAGTTCAGCTATTCGGTGGCTACGTGCTAACCCTTGGCGGCCACAATTTCGGCGATGGCGAGTTTGAACTTAATGTGGACTTAACAGGCGTTGTAGATGGTCTTGGAAATCCAGTCACGGTTCCAAACGTGTCCGCGTCTTGGGAAATCGATGCGACCGCCCCAACGGCAGACATTATTGATGTCGACCCCGATCCGAGAGCTGTGGCTGTCGATTCGGTAACGATCACATTTGATGACGATGTCACTCGCGTCGACTTGTCGGACTTTGTTTTGGATCGTGATGGAACGGTTCTCGACCTCGATCTATTGGGAGCGACGCTGGCCGAGGTCAGTCCTTCACAATACACGCTGGACCTTAGTGCCGCCGGTCTTACGGATATCGACGGTTTGTATACGCTGACTTTGGTTGCTGAGGGGAGCAGGATCGAGGACCTCGCCTCAAACGAACTTGTCGTAGATGCGGTCGAAGTGTGGCGGAAAGACGGTGGG
>JBLHLE010000270.1:0-7907 GCA_047620805.1 Pirellulaceae bacterium | reverse complement strand
CGCGGCGAAAACGAATATTTCGCGCGCCAACCAAGCGTTGGGTACGCCGAGCTACATGGCGCCCGAACAGGCCGATTCTCGATTGGGTGCGGTTGGACCCCCGCTAGACGTGTATGGCTTGGGTGGGCTCTTGTACTACATGTTGACTGGTCTCGAACCGTTCTCCACCGAGGACGCCGGCGAGATTGAGATCATTGCAAAGGTGATTTCCGATCAGCTACCGCAGGAACCGAAGAGCATAAATTCGAAAGTCCCACTGTGGCTCAACGATATTTGTATGCGTTGTCTGCAAAAGTCTCCTCGCGACCGTTACCCGCGCGCAGTGGATGTGGCGACTGCCATCGAGCAGCAGGCGGGGTCGAGCGATACGCGACTGCCGGCAAATTCAAGCGAGACGCAAGTAGCAAAACGAATTGCCCTAGTTCATCAGCCAACGAACGACAGTGACGCTGCCTTGGCTCGGCAGTTGAAACACCACTTTACCGACGCGGGCTTTGAGGCAACACTGGATTCTGGAACCGGCGTGGGGCTGCAATGGGCTGAGCAAGTGGAGCGGCGGATTCGCCAGGCAGACTTCGTTGTGGTTTTGCATTCTGCGGGCGTCGGCGAAGACGAATTGGTCACCCATCAGGTGCACGTGGCGCGTCAAGTAGAATCGAGTGTTTCCGCTGCCCCTCGCCTCGTCGTAATCAAAGTCGACCACGATGAGGTAGTTGTTGGTGAATGGGCTGCAGTTTTGGAGAACGCGACGGTTCTTAGCTACGCGACGAATGATTCGGTGGCCGAGCTTGCTGTGACGATCGGCCAACGGCTTCGAGAGGACGCAAGTCGGCCACGACTGTCGAATCCCGTTTGGCGGTTAGAACCCCCTTTCGGCGCGATTTCGTTAGATTCGAGTTTCTATCTACAGCGCGACGCCGACCGCGAATTTGAAAGGGCGTTGATGCGTCGCGATAGTATCGTCTTGGTGCGAGGCGCTCGGCAAATGGGAAAGACTTCACTGCTGGCGCGTGGGTTAAGGCAGGTGAGACAGTCGGGCATGCACGTCGTTTTGACCGATTTGCAGAAACTGAATTCAACCGATTTGCGGTCACCAGAAACTTTGTTCCTGGCCCTCGGGCAGTGGATTTGCGACAAACTGGATCTCGACACGGATCCGATCGATGGGTGGAGTGAGCGGCGCGGTGCGAGTGTTAACTTCGAGCGATATTTGCGGCGCGAGGTGTTGAGCAAGCTCGATGCTCCGCTAGTTTGGGGATTGGACGAAGTCGATCGTCTGTTTCCTTGCCCTTTCAGTAGCGAAGTTTTTGGCCTTTTTCGTTCGTGGCACAACGAACGAGCGCTCGACCCCGAGGGTCCGTGGTCGCAGATGACGATGGCTATTACCTACGCCACGGAGGCACATCTATTTATCACCGATGTAAATCAATCGCCATTTAATGTGGGTACCCGAATTACGTTGCAAGACTTTTCTCTAGAGCAAGTCGTCGATCTAAATCGACGCTACCAAAACGTCGTGTCGGATGTTGATATTGAGCGACTCCACTCGCTCGTGGCCGGGCACCCATATCTCACCAATCGCAGTCTTTTCGAAATCGCCTCGCGGGGAATGTCTTTCTCGGAATTTGAGCCACAGGCAGAATTAGAAGATGGAGTTTTCGGCGACCATTTGCGGCGGATGTTGGTATTGTTGGCGGAGGATAAACCACTGTGTGAATCGCTTCGCGTCGTATTGCGAGGCGGAGAATGTCCCGACTCCGCAAGTTTCTATCGATTGCGGAGCTCGGGAATTCTCGCGGGTGAGTCCGCCGCGACAGCTCGATTACGGTGCCCCTTGTACCAGTCATTCTTGGGGCGACATTTGTTATGACGCTGGGAAAACGATTCTATGTGACCGGTGGAACAATGGGGTTTGATACTCCATCGTATGTTCCTCGCAGCGCCGACAAAGAGTTGCACGAACACTTACTGGCCGGCGACTTTTGCTACGTGCTCACGTCTCGACAGATGGGCAAGTCTTCATTGATGGTGCAGACGGCAAACCAGTTGCGGCAGGCGGCGGTCACCGTCGCTGTCGTCGATCTTACCGGGATCGGAATCGGCGTCACGCCCGCACAATGGTACGACGGATTGTTGTCCCGCATCGCCCGCCAAGTAGACTTGGAAGACGAGGTCGAGGATTACTGGAATAACAACGAGCGATTTAGTGCACTGCAGAAGTGCATGGGGGCAATTCGCGATGTTGTGCTCCCCAACTGTTCGGGTCGGTTGGTGATTTTCATCGATGAAATCGACGCAGTTCGCAGCCTGCCGTTCTCCGCCGACGAGTTCTTTGCAGCGATTCGAGAATGCTTCAATCGACGCGTTGACGACGAGCAGCTAAGGCGACTCTCCTTCTGCCTGCTTGGCGTCGCGACTCCCTCAGACCTGATTCGTAGCACTGAGATGACGCCTTTTAATATCGGTACTCGAATCGAGCTACACGACTTTACTCCCGCCGAAGCGCTGCGGTTGGCCGTCGGCTTAGGGAAAGATCGTGAAATAGCAGTGACTCTGTTGAACCGAATACTATGGTGGACTGGCGGCCATCCATTCCTGACTCAACGATTCTGCCAAGCTGTCGTGGAAGGGGGAACCGTTAAGTCGACAGACGATATCGACGAGCTATGTGAACGCGAGTTTCTTAGCCACGAAGCTCGGCAACGCGATGATAACCTGGCGTTTGTTCGCGATCGAATCCTACGTAGTGACGTCGACATCGCATCGCTACTCGATTTGTACTCAAATATACGCAGTGGTGTCGTCGTTCGAGACCAGCCGGACATCCGAGTCAGTGCACTGCGATTGTCCGGTATCATTCGAAACGACGGCGAGCAACTCAAGGTTCGAAATCGGATCTACGAACGAGTGTTCGACGCTGCTTGGGTACAGAGCAGCATGCCAGATGCGGAAGTCCGTCGCCAGCGCGCGGCGTTTCGTCGCGGATTGATACGAGCGACTGCAATCGCGTCCGTGGTCATTCTCGCGCTCACTGCATCCGTCGTCGCGGCCGTTGTGCAGTGGCGTCGAGCAGAATCGAATCGAGTAGATTTGGAAACGACAGTCACCGATTTGGAATCCACTACGCGCGCTTTGAAGGAGACTGCGGATGACCTGACGCAGTCCCGCGACCAGGAGCGGATCCTTCGCCAAGTGGCCGACGGACAGGTGGAGAAAGTTAAAATGGCATTGGCAGATGCGGTACTCGCAAGAGCGGCCGAGCAAGCTCAGCGAAAAATTGCCAGCGATAATCTGAAGATCGCCGAAGACGCCCTCAAGCGAGCCAACGTCGCCGCTCAGAAAGCACTCGCGGCCGAGACCGCGGAACGAAAACTTCGAGCGTTGGCCGATTCGCGTCTGGAGGATGCCGATCAAGCGAAACTGTTGGCCCAGCAGCAGGAACAGATTGCTCGCCAGGCACGCGATGCCGAGGCGAAACTGAGGCAACTTGCCGATCGCCGGTCGAGGGAAGCTATCGAAGCGCGGCAGACAGCCGAAGCCGCCAGTCAATTGTTCGCCGAACTGCTGCCGTGGCTGCAGGAACACGCTGTCGAAGGAGTGAAAAAACTCGCCGACTCGCTAGTTAAGCAGGGAAAGCACGACGAAGCACTGTCGGCTTATGTTGGGTTCGTCGACTTGGTGTTGGGAGAAGAGCAAGGTGTCGAGATCGCGAGACTGCTGCAACTTAGTCCCACCGATTTACGGCTTCTAAATATTGACCGAGAAGTTTCGTCGTCCCGAATTTCGGTCCAGCCAAGCGTGATGTATGAATTGGTTTTGTCGCCCGCAACGCAGTTGGGTGAACGGCTGCTTCAGCGCGACGATGCAGTCGATGATTTGCCGCTGGCCGAGAGAGTTAAAAATAGAAATTCGATGGCAAGGTTGTATGCCGCCAAAGGGTCGCTCGAGGTGTCCGGGTGGTCGAACTCGCCTGCCACCGATCAACGACTACCGCTTGCCATTCGCTCTTACACTCGCGCCATCGAACTCGACCAAACACAATCGAATTTTCATATTGGTCGAGCTTGGGCAAAGTTCCGGTCGGCAGAGCGCGACTTCGCGGCGATTCGAGACGATCTCCATAGCGCGATTGAACTGTTTGAAGATCCGCCGGAGTCGCCGTCAGACGAAACGAACGATCGCCAGCGACAATGGGCGGTGCTTCACTACGCATACGGGAATTGCCACGAGTTCATTGGCGATGCCAGTGATTCAACTGCAGCTTTGGCAATCTATCGCCAAGCGACCGACAGTATGCTGATCGCCCGTCGATACGACGAAAAAGATCCGCAGTTCGCCGTAGCACTCGGACGAGTGGCTCGAAAATCTGCCTTGCGGGCTGCTCCAAATGAGCGTGCGGTCTATGTTGCCACCGCTCGAAGGGCGATAGCGGAGGCGATCGAAATAGATCGGGAAGACGCGGAGTCGTACAACGAACTTGGGCAACTCGAATTGATATCAAACCAGTTTCCCAAGGCTGTCTCGGCGTTTCGATTGGCTGTTCAGTTCGGCAGTGCAGGCAGTCGCAGCAACCTGTATCGCTATTACTGCAACCTCGCCAACGCTTTGGTGCGGCAGAATCAGCCGGCGTCATACGAGGCCGCGTCGCAGGCCGCCGGTGACGCGTTGAAGCTGTATCCCAATGATGGTTCGGAAGCAGCCTACTATTTGGGGATAGCCGCTTGGAGATCTAAACAACTCGACACCGCGGCAAAGCACTTCGCGGAGGCCATTCAATGGGATGCCGAGTACATTGCGCCGAGGCTTGCTCGCAGTCAGTTGATTTTGGAACGGCAGGATGGAAAGTCCGATGCTCAACAGCTTCGTCAAGCCGACGATGATTTGAGGCTCGTAGAACAGCTAGTCGAAAAGACGAATGTTTCATCATCTGACCGAGCCAAGTTTCACTACGTCTATGGTTTGAAGTGGTTAAAGCAACACGTCGACACCAAGAGCGAACGAGCACTGATCGAATCTCTCGGGCAGTTGCTAACTGCCAGTAAAACCGCACCTGCCTACAGGTCCGCTACGAAGCCGATCTTTGACTACGCAGCCAAGTGGAATTGGACCAAGGACGACGACCGCAAGGCGGCGGACGAATTGCAGCAGGCGTATCGAGATTTGCAGTAGGCGAGGTGCCGGTTGGGTTGAGGTGGCGGTTGGGTTGAGGTGGCGGTTGGGTTGAGGTGGCGGCGCTCTCACCAAGGTGCCAAGGATTTGGAGGAGAACTCAACAAGCGAATCAGACTGGCATCGTCTAATCTAAAACGACTAGTATTCAAACTGCGTGGCGACGTAGAAACTGATGCCCGGTTCGAGCACGGTTGGAACATCGATGCTGAGGTGTTCGAGGTAGTTTTTGTCGCCTAGGTTATCGATGCCAGCGGTGACTCGAATTGAGTCGGTAGCCTGAACGTATCCGCGGACGTTGTAGATCGCAAAGCCAGGTGTTCCAAACTCCAGTAGCGAATCGGCGACGCGATATTGACCGGCGACGACCCTGGCGGTTAACTCTACGCCGTACCAATCGAATTCTGGTTCGTGCCAGTGAATACCCGCTCGGCTCTCCAACGGAAAGATGCTTGGCAACGGTTCATCCGCGTCGTAGTTTTTCGCGTAGACGTAATTGGCCAACGCAAAGATCGTCAGCGAGGGGCTGAGGTCGAGCTCGCCACTCAACTCGAAGCCAGTTAGTAGCGAGTCTTGGTTGACGAAATCTAGCAGCTTCTGATCGGGATCGGGTGCGACTTCGATTGCCGAAGCCAACGTAATATGGTTCTCGATATAGCTGACAAACGCGTTGGCTCGAAAACGCGCTGAATCGTAGGCGCCAATGAATGCTGCATCAAATTGAGTTGCACGTTCCGGCGTCAGTAGCGGATCGCCGAGCAAAGCTGAAGTGGCGCTTTGTACGACTGTCATGTAGGGGTCAGTTGCAAATCGTTCTGTAGCATTCGGCGGACGTTGTCCGTGCCCCACACCGATGCGAAAATCTAAACACGGATTCAGCTTATAGTTGGCAGTTGCAAAGCCATGGTACAGTATCTCGGTGTCTGAAAACGGGTCGATGTTGTCAAACACATGAACGACGCCCTCAGGGTCGGTCGATTCGTAAACGGCGTCTTGCTCTGTGCGATTCCAATCTAATCGGAAGCCAAAGTTCAATTCGAGCCGATCGTCGACAGGTTGCATCAGCTCGGCGTAAACACCGGCATCGAATTGCTCGCTGCGTGGAACGGGAAACGCAGCAAAGGCAAACGGTGGCGCCGCTAGGGCATCGAAGTCATCGAACTCGTTGAGTTCTTCTTCAACAAAACGGAAGTCGGCTCCCAACCTCAATTGTCCAACCTCGTTGTCGCCCCACACCGATTCGACTCGGCCGCCCGCGTTAGTGACGTCGGCGTCTGTGAAACCGGCGAACGAATCCAGCGGCTGAAAAACAATGCTGTCTTGGTAGAAATCTTGTTTGCCAAAACCCAGGTTATTTCCGATCAACACCGATCGGTTGTACCAGCCTTCCAGCGTCCACCGATTCGCTCCACTCCAGTTTTGCGAACTGTACTTGGCAAAAAACGCGTCGGTCTTTCTCAGGTCCGCATCGAAAACCAAGCCGGCGTACTCCGTGTCCGTAAGGTCTTGACGAAGGTATTGCACGTCGAGTGTCGAAAAGGCGCTGGTGTCAAAACTCAGCATCATGTCCACGTCGCGAACGTTGTAGCTGGCGGGGATATCGATGTTGTCGCCCGACTGGTAGTCGTTGCCCGTCTTGTGACCGTAACTAGCTCGGAAGCCATAATCTGTTCCACCGCCAAGCACCGTCTCGCGGCCATAAAACTGTTCACCGTTGGAATTGTACAGCAGATTTGTTTGGCCATGATAATGCGGATTGTCGTAGCGCGGTGTGGCATGGGATTCGATATCGATAAATGCCAGGCCCGGACCGTAACGTACGGCGAACGGGCCCGGAATGATCACTAAGTTTTCGATAATGCCCGGGTCGATATTCGACACAATACTATCCAGGTCGAAACGGACGGGGACAAAGTTCGCGCCGTCATAGCGACTGTAGATCGATTGTTGTTGGTAGCCACGGACGATTGGCTGCATCGCGATCGGAGAGCGTCGCACGGCGGAGACGTTGGTGGCTGCCCGTGATTTTCGCGTCAGTGCTGTCGTTTCAATCGCCGGCGGCTCAAAGGCGGTTAAGACTGCAACGGCACTTGGCGCCGAGAAAGAATCGAGTTGTCCTAAAAGTGAACTGAACGGGGCCGGCGGTTCGGCCGCCAATGCTGCAGGCTGCTCAATCTGTTCCACGTCTGGACGATCTCGTAAATCAGTCGAATCGTCTTGCCCTCGAATGATAGGAGCATAATTTGAAGCGTAGAGGGACGACTTGTAGACGGGCGGCTGAGCCACATCCCAATCCGTTTGCGCGCGGACCGATGGCGTGGCGATAACTAGCCATAGAATCGCATACAGGACAGACTTCAGGTTTGAAGGCACTTGTGGCAAAACCAGCCTCTAGGTTGCGGCGAAAACCGTCAGTGGCGCGCTGGCCGATGCATACGCGCAGTACGAATGTTGTTGTAGACAAAGCAAAGATTAGATGAGATCGTCGGCTATCTTTACGTCGGTTTATGTGGTTTGCGTACTTTATCGCGACAAGTTAATTTGCAAGGATCTATCGCTGGCGTGTTAAAAGAGGCTGACTGGGATGTTTTTTGGGCCAGTTTGAGGCTCAATCGGAAGAATTGCGGCTTGGAATGTACTAAGATGGACGGCTGTATTGAGCCTCGTAAACTCGACTTCATGTTCCACCAAAATGGTATCCATTCAATGAAGAACATCAATAGTTTCGCCTATCCGCTT
>JBLHLE010000269.1:0-7911 GCA_047620805.1 Pirellulaceae bacterium | reverse complement strand
CCACCGAACGAGACTTGTTCATCGCTCCGCGTTCTCTGGATCACCCTGTGATGTCAGTTTTTCGAGATTTTGCGACCGCGACGCCGTGGAACCATTTTCCGGTCTACCGCCATTGGATTCTCGGAGATCTCGCCGAGAACGCTGATGTCGTGGTCAGTTTTTCCAATGGCAAGCCAGCGTTGATTGATCGAGCTGTCGGCAAGGGCCAAGTGTTGACGATGACCACACCCGTGTCTGATTCATTGCGGCCAGCGGGAAGGTCGACCTGGAATGAAATTCCTACGGGCCAAGATCCGTGGCCCTATTTCGTACTTGCCAACGAAGCAACTCGCTACTTGGTTGACAGTGAGGGGCAAAGACTCAATTTCACCTCGGGGGCAGCGGTTGCATTGTTGAACAGCAAGGACCGCGATCCCGAACGTTATCAACTGTTTTCTCCGACTGATGAACCACAAGAATTGTTGGCCCGCGAATCTCGCGTGGAAGTCAATTTTACAGAAGTACCGGGCACTTACCGGTTGAAAGGAAACCGGGGTAGACCCGTGGCCCGCGGATTCAGTATCAATGTCCCGGCCCTGAATACAAATACGGATCGCCTCGAGCTTCACCGACTGGATGAAATTCTTGGAGACGACAACTATCAGCTCGCCAGTAATCGCGACGAGATCACGCCGATTGTTGGTGACAAACGACAAGGCCGAGAGTTCTTCCCGTTGTTGATGTTAATCGTCGCCTTGCTGCTGGGCACGGAAAACTTGTTGGCGAATCGATTTTATCAAAGCAAAACTAAGTCCGACTAAATCTCATGTATTACCGTGCGGCGTACGCACTTTTGGATCATATGAACGGCCACTGGCACCTACAACCCGCTTTCAGCTATCCCGTGCTGGCGCTCGTCGTGCTGGGACTGCTGGTTGTTCTCGTACTCAGGCCGACTTTCGGAAAGCTCACTGCCTGGCAACGAATGGCGTTGGTCGGGACGAGGATGTTGGTCGTACTGCTTATTTTGTTGGCGTTATTGCGACCGACTCGAGTGCACACATCGAGAGAATCACTGACCGCGACTTTGATCATACTTTTCGATAAGAGTCGGAGTATGCAACTGCCCTCGTCGACTCAAGGCAAAGATCGTTGGCAAGATCAGATCGATGCATTAGTAAACGCCACTCCCAACCTCAAGGCGATTTCTGAGAAGCTCGAGTTGAAAATCTACGCGTACGATTCCGAACTTCACTCGATCGAATTCGACGGTCAAGCTCTTAAACTTCCCGAGTCCGCGGATGGCGAGCAGACGGATATCGGTTCGGCCATTCACGAGGCAGTGACACGCGAAGCGGGCAATCGATTGGCCGGTGTCGTATTGTTGGGCGATGGAACTCAGACCGCCTACGATCCAGAAATCGATGTGCGGGAAGCTGTGCGGGAGTTAGCACGGATGGACTACCCACTGTATTGTGTGGGATTTGGTCCGCCGAGTGGTACGACCCAATCTCGAGATATCGCCATGGAGAATTTGCAGGATAAATTTACGGTCTTTGTTAAGAACGAAGTTGCCGTCCGCGCGATGGTGCGCATTAGTGGCTATGTGAATCAAAATGTTCCCGTGGAGTTAGTCGCCATCAATTCAAAGGGCGTGGAAAAGACCGTGGGAACCGCAAACGCTCGTGCCAGAGAGGACGGCGAGCAGGTTGCAGTTCAGATTTCTTACGTGCCACAAGCGGCCGGACAATACAAACTGACAATGCGAGCCGCGACGCGGCCGGACGAATTGGTCGTTCAAAATAATCACCTCACCGCATTTCTCACTGTGCTGGAGGGCGGGCTGAACGTGCTCTATTTGTACGGCGATCGGCTAGGCGAGCAGAGTAAATTACGCGAGTCGGTAAACGCGTCTCCCGACATTGATATGAACCACGTTTTCGTCGATCGAAAAACGCGATCGCAATGGCCACTCGACTTCGGTGACACTTTCACGAAGCCCCAATACGACGTGCTCCTGCTCGAGGACATCGATGCGGATGCGTTGGGCCCAGAGAACCTTGCCGCGATTGCCAAAGCGGTCGACGCCGGCAAGGGTTTGATGATGCTCGGCGGCTTTCATAGTTTCGGCCCCGGTGGATATAGCAAGTCTCCGCTGGCGGACGTGCTGCCGGTCCGCATGGATTCCACGCGGCAAGAATCCGGCATCGGCAGCCGAGTGGTACGCGAACTTCATTTGTGGGGCAATGTTCGAATGTTGCCCAGCCAACGGCCCCATCCAATCACGAGACTTGGACCAGCAGCGCAGAACGACAGTCTGTGGCGACAACTGCCCGAACTAACCGGGGCGAACCGCTTCGCCGGCGTGAAACAGCGAGCGCAGATTCTCGCCGAAACTGAACAACAGCAACCCTTATTGGTCGCCGGTGAGTACGGAGATGGCAGGACGCTGGCATTCGCAGGTAACTCGACAGTCCGCTGGTGGCGGTATGGTTTCGATTCGCAGCATCGCCGGTTCTGGCGGCAGGTCGTTCTGTGGTTGGTCGGTCGCAACCAACTTAACGAAAACGACGTTTGGGTGGAGTTGGAACAAAGGCGCTACAACCCGGGAAGTCGAGTTGTATTTACAGCGGGAGCGAAGACGCCGGACGGCGATACTATTAACGATGCAAACTTCGAGGTGAAAGTCACCGGGCCCGACGGCAAGGAATATCAAACGGTGATTTCCAAAGACCTCGATAAGATCGTCGGTGCCGTGGACAACGTGCGGCAGCCCGGACAGTACATAGTTTCCGTGACAGCGTCGATCGACCGACCAATCGGCTCGACGACTGCTGAGTTCATCGTGTTCGATCGCGATATCGAATTGAGCAATCCCGACGCGGATTTTTTGCAGTTGGAACGACTTGCAGCCCAAACCAAACACGTCGGGGGGCGAATGTTAGCCGCCGAAGAACTTCCCGCGTTGCTGGACGAAATCTATCGCCTGCCTCCCAAAATGGAATTTGAGCAAGAACAGAAATGGCAACTCGGCGACACCGCGATCGACGCCTGGCTTTTCTTTCTCGCGCTATTGGGAATACTCACCGCCGAGTGGGTTTTGCGCAAACGTTGGGGATTGGTGTAGTGCCGAGCGTGTCACCTCTGCGCTTCGCGCAGATAGCCCACTCAGATCGCTTGAGGGCCGCTGCGCGGGTAACAAGGGATCTTATGGCGAATCGATTTTCAAATCCGCATCGGGCCGGATCGCAAGGTACCACTCTTTCCATTGAAACTGGGCCAACGACTTTTGTTCTTGTGTCGCGTTGTTAGGCATTCCGAAACCATCGATCTTGCGACTGAATTTGCGCAACGCATTGCGGGAGATATGGGCGATTTCAGTGCTTGGATCGATCAGGGCAAAGAGCAGTGCGGGTACGTCGTCGAGCGTCGGATTGTTGGCTAGTTGATGTACGGTTTTGAGGCGGGTTTTGTCATCGCTCACCAAAAGCTTCGAAATCTTAGTGGTGGGAATCGTCACGTCGTCAGGGATTTCGAAGGGCAAGATGACTGAGCCGTTTTCGTCGATTCGGATCTGATCCAAGTCGTAGTCCAGGATCGGGATATATTGGGTGGTTCCGTCAAATGTTTTGAGTGATTTCTGGCTGCTGCGAACCATGAACAGTGTGGCAAACGCCGTGCCGATCGCATCTCCCCCTTCCTCGACGCCCACAGTCGCAGCGAAGCGTCCGTCGGGTTGTTGCCGAGATTTCAGCAACGTGATGCCGGCGTCGTACCAGCGAGGATTCTTCTCCTCGCGACTCTCAACATGGTCTTTAAAACTCATGTATCGTTCGATGGCGTACAAGTAGTAGTAATTCCAATCGTCTTGCGCGATGTCAAAATTCTCGACGAACCACTGGTTGCCATCGCGCAGGGCCGATTTCAACTTCGTGACGTCGACATTGTTCGTCAGCGGCACGACCTTTGGCGCGTCGATTTCGACTACGGGACCTTGGACGGGTGCAGGAGCGAAGTCTGCTAGTTTTAGTGTGTCACCCATGATGTAGAGGCTGCCGAGTGATGCAGAGGTGAGGGAACGCGATATCTTGACTTGCGGTGTCCGCTGGCCGCTGGACGGCAGGATGGCTTGATAGCCCCAAGCGCCCGCTGGATCTTGAACTTGAATTAGCCAATTCGTTGCCCGTTCCAGCGAGTCAATGGGGATGGCGATGTGTTTTCGATCCGCGGTCCACAATGCGAGAATAGCGTACTGCGTTTGCGAAGTATCGCCTCGAGTCCGATCGCGATATCCCCATCCGCCATGTGATTTTTGTCTGGCAACGATATTCGAAATGTACTTCTTAATGAGTTGCGAGTTGTCCATGGCGCTATGTTCACATAAGAACAACGCAGCCATTGCAGTACTATAAAGATGTGTATCGTTCGAGCGGCCTTGGTCGAGTTGGCAGGCTTCGAGAGCCATTTTCACTTGTGGATGTGATAGATACTTCTCTCTATCGGCTTTCAGCAGAGCATATGCAATAATGCATTTGCCTCCCAGTGCGTTGTGTTCGGTGGACTCAAGGAAGGTTGTTGCCTTGTCCACCATCGCCTTTACCGCCGGCGAATCTGGATTTAACGCCAAGGTGGGTGCCGCTTGGAAGGCAATGATGGATAGCGAAACGGCACAGCAAACGAGTGATTCCAATGGCCTCATGAATCGTCCCCTTTTGTTCCTCTGCTCTCAGTTCGAACGACTGAGCTATCGTGATGGTAGGAGAATGCCCCGATTTGTCAAAGTTTTAGAACGATTGGGTTATTGAAACGATTGGGTATCCGGTTGGCAGCTTAACTTTCGGCTGGTAGGTTGCTGCAGCACAATTTAGATTCAATTTATGGTTTCTCGCATGACGTTACCCTTACGAGGCGGACTGCTCGATCTGACTTTAGCAACGGCTGCAGAGAATGTTGCTCTGGACGAAGCGTTGTTGTTGCGCTCGCAAGAGAGTCAGGAGCCAAAGGAAGTGTTTCGGTTGTGGGAGCCGTCGGCGCCATTCGTCGTGATTGGTCGCGGGTCGCAGTATCGCGTGGAAGTGAACGAGGAGTATTGCGGCTCAAAGAAGATCCCTGCCATCCGTCGCTGCAGTGGTGGAGCTGCGATTGTGACTGGTCCTGGATGCTTGATGTATGGAGTCGTTTTGAGTTTGGAGTTGCGACCGGAACTGCGCGACGTTTCCGTCGTGCACCAATTCGTTCTGCAGCGAGTACAACAGGCGATTGGCGAACAGTCAGGGTCGATCATCGCTCGGCCAGTCAGCGCCGGGTCAGTCAGCGCTGGGTCAGTCATCGCTGGGACGAGTGATTTGGCGGTGGGTGATCGGAAGTTTTCCGGTAACAGTCTGCGGGTCGCCAGGGACTATGTCCTCTATCACGGGACATTATTGTACGACTTTGATTTATCCCTAATCTCGACCTGTTTGGGGACTCCGCCACGTCAACCTGATTATCGGGAGCGCCGCAGCCACAAAGCTTTTGTCACTAACTTGGATATCGATGCCACTGCTTTGCGAAGCAATTTGGCCGAGGCATTTGAGGTGGATGGAGTCGACTTGGAGTGGCCTCAAGAGGCGGTGCGACAACTTGTCGCAGAGAAATATAGTCTCGACCAATGGAACCAACGGCATTGAGTTGGGATGTCTTGGGAGGGGTTTTGATTGAGCTTCTGCCTGCCGAAGGTTAGTTGTATCCACGAGTTAATAGATTTGTGAGTTTGGCGGACTTCGCTCAAGCGGATTCCAGAAACGCTGCATACTCTATAGTCAGGCAGGGCCGTCGGTTGACGATTTGCCGTGGGGTCTTAATACTAACCCAGATCATCTTGGTCAATCATCGCGAAGCATTCGCGGTCAATTGTGTTGGAGTGAGTTTGAATATGCCTCAGGACGAACAAGAAAAGAATATTCCGGTAGACCCCAATACTACGCCATACGAAATTCTGCCACCGGTGGAGGCCCCGAGTGCTGGGTTTTTACTTCAGCTGTTTCTGATCCCGATGGTGATCGTGGGGATCATTGTGATGGTCTGGCTGATGTTCAGTTGGTTGGCCCATATGGGCAACGACCCAGCGGACTTAGTGCAGAGCATGCGGCGAGGCTCCGAGAAGAGTTGGCAGGATGCCGCGACGTTGGCCGACTTACTTCGCGATCCACGCAAAGAAGAATTGCGTCAGAGTCCCGAACTGGCGAAGCAGCTGTCTGAATTGCTACGCGAGCAACTCAGTGCTCCGATTTCGACCCAAGCGAAAATCGGCGAACAGCAGATTCAATTCCGCTGTTTCTTGTGTAAGGCTTTAGGGGAGTTTCACATTGCCGATGGTTTGCCAGTTCTGATCGAAGCCATGAATCAGGAGGACGATCAACAGAACGGCAGTCGAGATCTTACCGTTCGAGAATACGCGATTCAGGCTGTCGCAGTCTTAGCAAAGAATGTTGGCGTCGAGAACTTGCGAGACGACGACGATTTACGCAGTTCGTTGATGAAGGCGTCGAAAGAGGAAGATGAATTCTCGGAGCAGAAGGTTGCTCGAGCGCAGTTGCGAATCGCATCGGCTTACGCCATGGGCGTGATTGGCGGCGAGGCAAATATTGATCGCCTCTATGAGATGTTATCGGATCCCTATCCCAATGTTTCATTTAACGCGGCAACAGGACTCGCGCGACATGGCGATCCGCGTGCGATTCCAATATTGATCGCCATGCTCGATCCCGGGAACAAGCGATCCGTCGAGGGCGAACGGGAAATCGATCAAGATTGGAAACGCGTCAGTGTCATGGTCAACGCGATCCGCGCCGCCAAAATCTACGCCAACGTCAGTCCCGCCGCTGATCTCAGTGAACTCGAGACGGCAATCGGTCGCTTGACTGAATCCGATCTACCTTTAGGTGTGCAAGTCGAGGCGAAAGAGACGCTCATCATTTGGCAGGATAAGCGGGAAGCTGTCGAAGGAGCAGTCAAGCCGAGTTCGGAATCGATCCCCCTTCACTAGTCAGCATCCCCTTCACTAATCACGATTCTTAATGTGGTTGATGCACTAGTCAATTAGGCGGTCTGTGATTTGTTTCAACAATTGCAGGCTGGGGCGATCGTTGGGATGTTCCGAGAGAATTTTTGCGATGAGTCTCGTGGCCGTTGGGAAGTCGTCCCTCTCGAAGGCATCTAGCGACGCTTCATATCGCCTTTTTTGTTGCAGCCAGTCACCTTCGACATCGGTCGCCAATTCGTGTAATCCCAGCGATTGTTGAAATTCGTCTTTCATTTGACTTAGTCGTCGGGTCGAGAATTCGTCGCCCAGTCGTTGGGCAGTCGCGTCGGTTATCAATATCTTGGTAGCAAGTGTATCGGTGAATTTAAGCGTCCGGCGGCAGTCGTGAACGATTTTTCCCAGCGGTCCATATTTAAATTTTTGCTTGGAACCAATGTTGCCGACACGGGCTATTCCTGAGTGGATGCCGACTCCCAAGTCGATAGGATGTTCTAACGCTTCGCGCCAGCGATTGTTGATCGCGTTCAGCTGGTCGAACATATCGATTGCAGTTCGGCAGGCGAATTCGGCGTGATCGTCGCGCTCGATCGGAGCGCCCCACATGCCAATGACCTCGTCGCCCAACGTGTCGACGAGAGTGCCTTGTTGATCCGAGATACATCCAGCGATTGTACTGAGAACATCGTTGATCCAGTCGAGTGTAAGTCGTGCACCGAGACTTTCGGAAACTTCGCTGAAGCCGCGAATCGTGCAATAGAGGAGGGTGACCTCGGTGTCTTTGCCGAGAAGCAGATCGGGCTGGGATTCGAGTTGTCGCGACAATTCGGGCGTAAAGAATTGCTCAATCAAGATTCGCGCTTTAGTGGCAACTCGTTCTTGTTCAAGTCTAGCGAGTCCCGCCGCAACCC
>JBLHLE010000268.1:0-7926 GCA_047620805.1 Pirellulaceae bacterium | reverse complement strand
CGAACCGCTGCTGGAAATGACGTAGACTTTGTCACCCGCTTCTGTAGGAATTACCTGGATTGGTGGGACACTTAACTGCGTTTCCCAGATCACTTGCCCGTCCAGAGAATCGATGGCTGATGCGATGATTCCCGCTCCTGTCTTCGTGCGACGAGTCGTGATCAATATGTTGCGGAACAGCTGCAGGGGACCAGTGAATTCATCGTTCTTCAGTTTGACCCATTTTCCGACGACTTTGTTTTGCGCGAATTGGATTTCGAATTTCGCAATTTGGCGGCTCGCAACCCAGACTTCCCCAGCGTCGATTTTCGCGTGGTGAATCGAGGCCTGGTTGGCTGTTGCCAACATTGGTATCACCGCATCTTGGATGGGATCGCCTTCTTTCTTCGTGTCGACTTCGTAGACGTTGATGGCACCGAGATCGGTAAACACGACAACTTGACGGTTGAGGGTTTGCAATGGGGAGACAACTTGTCCCGTTAGACGCTTCGGCTTGACACCCGGAACGTCTTTTAGATTCAGTCCGCCGTCGCCGGTTTGTGCTACGCGGATTACGCTTGAATTGGCAGACGTGTTAACGGGAATCAACAAGTATTTCATGGTCGTCGCCGGTCGGCCTTGAACGGCGCCTGGCGAGTGTCCAAGGAAGTAGACTTCCTCGCACTTGAACTGCCTTTTGTTGATTACGTAGATATTCGAGTGGTCGGCAACTTGATAGAAGATGTCGAGGTTGTTGGTCGAGAATGTCGGACCAGTCGGAAGCCGTTGCGGGAATTTAAGTTGCCGAACTGAATGCCCTTCTTGCAAGTCCAGCTCGTACAGCGTGCCTGCGACGGTGGCCACGTATAACTTGTCTTCGGAGATAACTGGTTCGTGGAATTCTGTGCCAATAGTTTGTCGCCAAACCAGTGCACCCGTATCGCTTTTGATTCGCAGGATTTCGTGCCGCATGCCGTCGAAGATCAAGGCATCGCCACCGATCTGCTGTGAGAGCATGACGGGGTGAAGGTGTGTGTCGTAGCCAACAAATCGTGTCCACTTTACACTGCCAGTTGGAACTTCGAGTGCATAGACCATGCCTCTGGCGAGAACCAAGGTTACGAAATTCGGTAGCTGTTCGACGGTCTTTCCGCGTCGTTGAGCCAGGATGACTTTGTTTCCCTTTGGTTGGGTGTGATCTTCAGTCAGGGCGACAACTTCGGTTGAATCAACCTTGACCATTGCACGCTGTGCTTCAGCGACCTTCGTCAGGGCTTCATGTAGCGCGGCATCATTGCGCAGCCCTGGGTATTTTTGCAGCAGATCGACTTGAATCTCACGACCCTTGCCAGTGTCGGGGGTGGGACCGCTGATCGCGGCAATGATGGCGTTGACGGCGGCGAGAAGTTCTTCGTCTCGACCGATGTCGCGTTTGACTTTGCCGATCAATTCTTTAATGTCACCCAAACGACGAGCAATCGCCTGCCGCATCGAAGATGGAATGTATGCCGGGTTGTTGATCAGCTCCATCCCTTCCTCGGCCATGCCAATCAGACGCTGTTTCTCGCCCGCAGCCGAAGCGGCGTCCGCCTTTTTGGCCGTTTCTTCCACTACGTTGGGCAGAATAGAAGCCAGCTCCGGCCGAACGACACCAAATTTTTCATTTTTTTCGATGCGTTCCAGCCTTTTCCCGATTAGGTCCAGCGACTTGCGCGGGTCGCGAGCATCTTTAACCTGCCACAATTGTGCCATGCCGCTGCGAACTCGCGATTCGTCAGCGTCTTTTTCATTGGGCCATTTTTTCGCGTACTCATCGAACAACTGAATTGCTTGGCCGTACGACTGACTTTCATAAGCATTCTTCGCTTCGTCAAACGTCTGTTGCGGTTTAGTCGTCCCTAGCCAAACGATTATTGCGGTCGCGAGCGTGATCATTAATACCAGCGCGCCACCACCAACTAGCAACAGCTTACTATCCCAAACGCTGAACTGGTTGGGATCCTTGGTGGGAGCCTTGTAACCCCCTTTGGTTTCTGCCGCGGCTGCAGGTTCCGCTTGACCAGCAGTATTTCCCATGCCCCCGCCGATTGGTTCGAGCCCACCTCCGCCGAGAGGTTCGAGTCCACCTCCGCCGAGAGGTTCGAGTCCACCGCCACCGAGAGGTTCGAGTCCACCGCCACCGAGAGGTTCGAGTCCACCGCCGCCGAGAGGTTCGAGTCCACCGCCGCCGAGAGGTTCGAGTCCACCGCCGCCGAGAGGTTCTAGGCCTCCTGCCTCAAGCGGAGTGAGTCCTGAGTCATTGAGCGGAGTGAGTCCTGAGTCATTGAGCGGAGTGAGCCCAGGTGTTTCATCGAGTGGAACAAGTCCTGGTGTTTCATCGAGTGGAGCAAGTTCTTGTGTTTCATCGAATGGCACCATGCCGAGGTCGTCGTTGAGTGACGCTACTGGTTCGATGGGTGCCAAGTCGACGATTTCCTCTTCGCTGGACTGAGGAGGGTCTGCGGCGACATCATCCATAAGTTTCTTGGCCTGGAATTTTGTCAGCAGGCCTTTCTTGACCAGCGTTTTGATGACTTGTTCTGGTGTAACCTTTTTTCCCGTCACCTGCTTGCGCAAACTGGCCAGCACCTTATCTTCCAGAAGGCCTTGTTGTTCGATCTTGTTTAATAGTTGTTGGGCCGACATGCCACTTCTCCGTGTCGTCTTCAATTGGGTCGACGCGTTAAGTCGACTTTGATTCGATGGTCTGCAGTAGGGGATTGCGAGTTAGTCGTCTGGGCAGTGATTCAATGTAGTATTTTTGTGAATTCCGCTACCACCTGGTCCAAGTTTCGACGTTAGTCGTCCTCAACGGTCATCAATTGAACTTCTTCCATTCCAACGGCCGATCCAGCATCGATAGCAGAAACGACCTTTTCGTGCAGGGCTTCGATATTGGCCCTCACGATTAGCTTTGTCGGCACGGTTCCTCCCGAGCCCTCCCGAGCTCTGCGAAGTTGGATATGCAGATCCTGCACGCTGGGTGCTTCTTCTTCCCATTCGGGTGTTGTCACTTGAAACGTGTTGAAGGCATCGACGTGCACGATCACGTAGTCGGGGTCTTCCTCCGGCGGTTCGTCCTCGGGCCGAGCGTTGGTACTCGCTTGATCCGATTCTGTTGGCGTGGGGACTTCCAGCGATTTCTGAAGGCTGAAAGATGCGGTGACCATGAAAAAGATCAATAACAAGAATGTGACGTCGACCATCGGCGTCATATCCATCTCGGTTTCGATCCGCTCCCCGTCAGGGGCTATCGCAATGGCATCGGGATTTGGCTTGTTGTAGTCCTCTTCGTCTTCATCATCCCAATTACCACCGCCGTCGGAGTCATTGGGAACTTTGCCAGCTGGCGTTGTCGGCGTGGACTCTGGCGGCGTACCTCGCCACGATTCGTTGTCACCTCTATCGTTGTCACCTCTATCGTTGTCACCTCTATCATTGTATTCCTTGTCATTGTATTCCTTGTCGTTGTATTCCTTGTCGTTGTATTCCTTGTCATTGTATTCCTTGTCGTTGTATTCCTTGTCGTTGTCACCTGTCGGGGCTGCGTCGTCTTGATCGCCGCCGCTATTTTCAGCTGCGAGAGGAACCGGTATGGCCGCTTGACACTGTGGACAGCGAATCGACTTTCCGGCGACGTTGTCGGGTGCCGCATAGCGAGCTTGACAGTTAAGGCACTGAATCGGGATAGGCATTATTTTGCCTCCAGTACAGCGATGTGTAGCGTTGGTATTTCCTTATCGGCCGCGCGTATTGCCGCGGCGATTGCCTTTGATACTCGGGCGACATCTCCGTGTTTGACACCCGGTTCGGCCTTCAACATGATTTTGGTCTTGGCACCTGCAAAGGGCGACTTCCCTTCTAGTCCTTTGACGACGTAGTCGCTGATATCTTTTTCCTGTTGCTCGATATCATCGGAGAACGGGTTGCCGTCGAAGTCCGAGACTTCCACCGAGTCAAGGCCTTTTTTTCTGACGATGACGATGATGGATTCTTTGTTCGAAGCGGGGACGCCATATTGTGCTGGCGGCAGGTCGACATCGGCAGATTGCTCCATCTTGGATGCGACCAAGAAGAAGATCAACAACAAGAAAGTAATGTCGATCATCGGGGTGATGTCCATTTCAGTTTCATCCCGATCCTTTCGTGGAAGCGCGAATTGTTCTTCTTCGGTATCCTCGACGGGGGCTGTTTGGGCGGTGGCCATGATCTAATCCTTGGATCCCGTCATACTGATACGGAAAACTTCGAGGAATCGGGTGAGACCGGCAGAAACCAAATCTTCCATCTTGCGGATACGAATATTGATACTCGCAACGGCCATAACCAACGGAATCGCGATCGACAAGCCGCTGGCTGTGGTGATCAACGCGACCATGATATCGGAAGCAAGTTTGTCGGGACTTGGCGATCCTTTCGCAGAAGCGAGTTTACCGAAAGCACCCATCATCCCGACGACGGTACCGAGCAGTCCGACCATCGGAGCACTTTTAATAACGGTATTCACCCATGTCAAACGGTGCTCCAAGTCGGCCAAAACATCTCGCTGAAATCGATCGAGCAGCAATTGCCGTACTTTGCTGTAACCGATTTTGCGATTATTGATTGCCAATTGAGCCAGTTGCGGCATGGCTCGCTTGTCTCCCTCGCAGAGCATTACGGCGCCCTCGAAGTCACCTTTCGAGAGGGGCCCTTCCAGAGCGTCGAGAAAGTCGTTTTGGGCGGTTTCGGTACGGAATCGCTTCTGACCGACGCGCGCCCAAACCATCACCACGCAAAACGCGCCCCATAACGCAATAAGTCCCAGCACGATGTAAATAATCGCCGCGACGATTACAAAAATAATTCCTGAGTCGTCCATCTTCTGCACTCTTAAATCATGGTTGCGAATTTGATTAATGTTGGTCGTTGTTCGCGGTACCTAACGGTCCACCCAGGACGCCCAATCTATCATTGTAACTAGTCAATTTGTGTGCGTGTTGCTTTGCTTTGTCTGTTGGATTGAATCGAGCGGTTGACCGCCAGTTTGCCCAATCGGATCTAATGTCGATTCTGCCGTCGAGGCCGGTTGTAGCGTCAAGATTCATTAATTGCCGAACGCTCGGAACCAAACGCTCGCTTGTCCGCTGTCCGCGAACTCCTTTGTCCGTCGGCCTTAACGGGCTCGTCGGTAGTATTGTTCCATCACCCAAAACTCGTAGCCCGAGCCTATCTCGCGAACGCCAAAAATAGTCTTTTGGAATTCTTTCGCAGTTCGACCGCCAGCGTTTGCTAGTTCCAGGGTTGCTAACTCATTTTCCCTTTCCTTGGTATAGAACTGCATCACGACGCGATTCTTGGTCGGAATCCCTCCTTTGCCCAACAGGGCTCTGTCGAGTTGCTGAAGTGTTCCGTCGCGCCACGTCATATACAAGCGTTTCTCTTGTTTGCTCGTTCCTTTTCGTTTTGCGATTCCCCTCGTAAAGTTCTTCGCGTAGTCGATCTGTTTGTAACCGCCACCGGCGGCACCTAGCTCAATTTCGAAGAAATCTAATTGTTTGGCGTAGATGTCCAAGCCATTCGTTTTATATTTGATCTGCCAGCGTTCCCAGCGAGGAATGATATCGGAATCGCCGTGTCCGCCGGGCCCCGCTTTCCTCTTGTCACCCAGTCCACTCCCCTTCCCCGACTGAGTGGCAGATGTGCTGATCGCGTCGAAAGCTCCCATTTGCGTGGAGACGAGGTCGGTGACAGCCTCCAGCGTGGATTGAAGTTCTGGTTTCTCCAGTTCCGGTAGTTCTTCCATTCCCGGTTCGGCCATGTCTTCTGCGTATCCCTCGGGGTTGTCAGCCCGCCCCATTGGCTCTTCGATATAAACGATCGGGGGCACGGTCTTGGTGAAAACAAGACGATGCGTGAGCCAGATGATGAATAGCAGGGAAGTGAAAAAGCCAACGATGAACAAGAGCGCAATCAACATGCCGGCTACTTGGTCGTAACTGGAGACGCCGAGGTCCGTGTATTCATTCTGTTCGAGTTCGGTAACCGGTCGATCCGCATTACTCATGGTTGATTTCGATTGGAATTGATTTCAAGTGGAATCAGTCGAGCGGACATTCTAGGGCTCGACGAACTGTAGTTGCACCGAGGACAACGTATTTAGTCAAATAATTTGGCGTTAGGTTGAATGGAAAGGTACCAGTTCTGCCACCTCACTTGGGCTGTTTCCTTTTGGCCCACGCTCGGATTGTCGGGCAAGCCAAAGCCTTCAATCTTGCGACTCAGCTTTCGCAGCCCATCTCGAGCAATGCGCGTGACGACCGGATCCGGGTCGCTCAAGGCGAACAGCAAGTGCGGCACGAATTGAAGTTTCTGGGCGTCTGAGAAAGACTTTACGGCTTTCATGCGGATTTGGTAGTCCGGGTTGGAAAGCTGGCGTTTGACGAGCAGTCGGCCGACGTCGCGGGAAAGCAGTTCCGGCGGAATGTTCGCGGTTTTATTGAGAATAGCAGTGTTGCCTTTGCCGATTTCCGCGAGCAATGTTTCCAGGCTGACTTCCGCTTCCGATTTGACGACTTTTCCGTCGGCGTCCTGCGATAGTGACGAAAGATCATCGGGCAGCCCAAATCCGCCAACTGTCGTGCCACTCGACGGATTCAGTGTTTTTTGTGTACTACGGACCATAAACAGGACGGCAAACGAGGTTGCCACTTCAGGTCCCCCCTCTTCGCTGTCTTTTGGTTCGGCGAAGTGACCATCCTGTTGCTGGAACTTCTTCAAGTAACCGATGCCCTGGTTGTACCACGCTGGATTCTTGTCGATATATTCTTCCGCCAATTCCTTGAAACTCTTGTATCGCTCGATGGCGTACAGGTAGTAATAGTTCCATTCGCTTTGCGGGATGGACCCATTGGTCCCGAACCAGCGATCGCCGTCGTCGATCGACTTCTTGAAGGCTCCCATGTTGACCTTGTCTGACAGAGCTTTCGTCAAGACTTTTTTCTTGGGGTCGACAATTTCGCGGACCGGGCCAGTTTGTTTCTGTTGACGTTTGGTTGCGAAGCCTTTCAGCTTCAACGCGTCGCCCATGATGTAGAGGCTACCGCAAGCAGCAGCAACTAGTGAATTGCTGATCTTGACCTGGGCAACGCGATTGCCCCCCGTTGGCAGAACGGCTTGGTAACCCCAAGCGCCGCTTGGATCTTGCGTGCGGATCAGCCAGTCTGTGACCTTTTCCATGCGTTCGACCGGCACGTCGAAACCCTTGTGTTTCGCCGTCCAGAGGCAGAGCACTCCGTACTGCGTTTGCGAAGTGTCACCACGACTTCGATCGCTATATCCCCAGCCGCCATGGTCCATTTGCAATGCCCACATCCGCTTAAGGAAGTGATCTATCAGGTTCCCGTGTTTTACCTTGTCGTGTTCGATCAGAAAGATCGTGGCGATCGAAAGGCTGTAGATGTGGTTGCCGGGCGGAGACGTCTTATCGTACTTGTAGCACTCGGAAAGAGCGTCGGCGACACGGGCGTGATCGTGGTATTTGTTCTTATCGGCCTTAATCAGGGCCAGCGCAATTAAAGCCTTGCCACCGAGCTGTTTGTGTTCGGCGGTTTCGAGATACTTCGCTGCCTTCTCAATCATTGCCACCACTTCGGGGGATTCTGGATTGAGTGCCACGAGTTTTGTTGTCCAGCCAGCGACTAGCGCGATGGCGAGCAGGATTATGACAGCCTGTCTAAATTGACCACAGCCCAACATGTTTCTCCTCCGCGATTCCAGTAAGAACGAATGAATATGATAAGTACGAACCAACGCCCCCGAGCAGGATAAAGGCGAGTGATTTTGGAGTCGGGGATCTGTAAGGTCCGGGAATCGATTGTCCGGGATATCTATACATTTGTCCGGTGACAACTTGTCATCGAGTCGTTT
>JBLHLE010000267.1:0-7927 GCA_047620805.1 Pirellulaceae bacterium | reverse complement strand
TGGCTGGCGACGAAGAGAAATGCTTGTCTGCCGGTTGTTGTGGCTATCTCACGAAGCCGGTTGAGGCCGAAAAGATTCTGAGATACCTGGCCACTCGGCTGATCGAAACGCATCCGTCGAGCGTTCGACGCAACCTTGCTCACTCCGTAGGTAGCGACCCTTTGTCGGCGGAACCAGAGGAAGTTGGTTCGCCTGCCGAACGCGCAGGGGGTGGCGAAGACCGCGCGCGGTCGACGTTGCCGATTGAAAAGCCGATCTACGCAGAGATCGTGATCGAGTTCGTTGAATACGTACAGAATATGTTGGGCCAAATCGCTGGACATATCGAACGCGATGAATTTCGCGAAGTGTCTACCCTCGCACACAGTTTGAAGGGGTCGGGCGGTACAGCAGGCTTCGAAGCTTTTACCACTCCTGCCAAAAGTCTAGAGTTGTCTGCCAAGAGCGAGAACAAGTCGGAATGCTCAGAGGTTCTCGCCGCACTTAGCATGTTGGTCGACCGAATTGAGGTACCCCTGCTCGCTGACTCAGCCGTTCCACAGGAGGGTCGTTAATTTTATGACAATTACAATGGATCGTCCCAAAGTAGGGATGTCTGCAACAGACAATCCGTGCCTTCGGCAGACGATTATGATCATCGATGATGTTCCTGTAAACGTGAAGGTCCTCAAGGCTCACCTTCAAACGGCGGGGTACGAGAGTTTGCGGACTCTCTCCGATTCCACGGAAGCGATCGCGGCGATCTACCGGGAGCAACCTGACTTAGTTCTGCTCGACCTCATGATGCCGGAAGTTTCTGGCTTGGATATTCTTGAGGCGCTTCGAAGCGACGACAAAATGAGGCATCTGCCGATCGTCATTCTTACTGGTACGGAATCATCCGAATTGCGCGTCCGCGCTCTCAATCTTGGGGCGACCGATTTCCTTACAAAGCCGGTGGACCTCGAAGAATTGCTGCCGCGGGTGCGAAACACACTAACGATAAAGCTTCATCAAGACGAATTGGAACAGCGAGTTGCCGAACGCACGCTGCAGTTGGAGCAATCGCGGCTCGACCTGATACACCGTTTGGCAAAGGCCGCCGAGTATCGGGACAACGAAACAGGAAGACACGTAATCCGTGTAGGCAGCTACGCTGGAATTATCGCATCGGAATTGGGACTCCCTGCCGATCGCGTTTCGATGATTGAGCAAGCGGCAACTCTCCATGATCTGGGCAAGATCGGTATCCCTGACGCAATTTTACACAAACCAGGTAAGTTGTCGCCCGAGGAGTTTAGAACTGTTCAAAAACACTGCAGCATCGGCCACCAGATTTGCGAATCGATGGACGCGGACGAGTTTAGATTGTTCGCGAGGCACACACTAGTTGGGTCCGAAATCATGCAGGGCTGTGGCACGCCGCTACTCGATCTCGCAGGCGTAATTGCACTGACGCACCACGAGAAATGGGATGGTTCCGGCTATCCATTGGGCCTGGCAGGCGAAGATATTCCGATTGAAGGTCGGATAACGGCAGTGGCTGATGTGTTTGATGCGCTCAGTTCAAAGAGGCCGTACAAAGAGGCATTTTGCGTACAGAAGTGCTTTCACATTCTGGAAGAGGGCAGGGAATCTCATTTTGATCCGCTGGTCCTTGATGCGCTTTTTGCAAGGAAAGACGACATCGTGCGAACTCAGATCAAATACGCCGACCGTGAATAACCAATGGGAGTCACCGTGAAAAATTGCCCATCATTATCAGAACCGGAAACGCGATCTATTCTCGTTATCGACGACGACCCGATCATTCGCCGGGTTATCCAAGCGTATTTGGTAGACGCCGGCTACGAAGTGAAATGCTGCCCCGATGGAAAAAGCGGTTGGGAATCAATTCAATCCTCGCCACCCGAGATGGTCATTATCGACTGGAATATGCCAGGACTATCGGGTATAGAACTCGCACACGCCATACGGACTCAATGTGCTGGCCACATCTACGTACTTGTCGCTACTTCGAGAAGTGCAGCGGAGGACGCCAAGGAGGCTCTCGATGCCGGCGCTGACGACTTTTTGGCGAAGCCGATTGAACAGCGGGAGTTGCTCGCGCGTGTGATGCGGGGCATGAACGCGCTCGAAAGACGGGAAGTCGAAGAGACGCTATCTTCAACGGATCCACTCACGAACACTCAAAACCGCCGAGCGTTTGATCGAGTGGCGGTCGAGATGATCGCGCACGCCCGCCAACACTGCGAACATCTAAGTTGTTTGCTGCTGGATATCGACTTCTTTAAGTTCATCAACGACACCTACGGCCACTCGGCGGGCGACATCGCCCTCCGCAGGACGGCGGAAGCGATTCGCATGAACCTGCGCAAAGGAGACGGACTCTACCGGTACGGCGGTGACGAGTTCTGTGTGTTACTTCCGGGCGCAGATCAGCATGTGGCACTGCAGCGAGCGCAACGAATTCGAGCTGAAATTGCGGGCACCACAATTACTGCGGGCGATCAAGAGCTTACAATTCGGTGCTCGATTGGCGTGGCCACGTGGCGCGAAGACGTTGAAGAGCCAAGGCAACTCGTCGATCTGGCAGACGAGGCACTGCTGCTCGCGAAAAAGAGCGGCCGCGATCAAGCTCGACTGCTAGATCGCATGGCCGCTTCGGATGTCCTTGCTGCAAACGCCGACCCATTCGCGCTTAGCGCAATCAGCGCTGAGGCATTGATGTTGACGCCGCTATTTCGGGTCAAGAAGAATACCTTAATTCGACAAGTTGCAAGCCAAATCGTGCACTTGCGAGTCGACTCATTGCCCGTTGTCGACGAAGGCAATAAATTGGTCGGGGTTATCGCGGAACAAGACTTGTTTCAGCAGTTTCCGGAGGGAGGCGTTTGGGACGGCCCTGTGGAAGCAATCATGCAGACGAATTTTGTCTGTTTTGAAAGTGACACGACTCTCGAAGTCATTTGGGATTTCTTCCGTAGGGTTGCGTTCAGCAGAGTCGTGATTGTCAAAGGCAGTGAACCGGTAGGGACGATCACCCGCAGTATGCTGCTGACGTGGGCAGCGTGTTCTTGCCTGAGAGAAACGGGGATCCCAATCGAAACGGAAACACACGAATTCCACGGACACGTGGATGAAGCGGTCGCGAAGATAGTTGAAGAAATGAAACAATTGGCGCATTTTGCGGCCAACAATTCATCGGCAGAATCAGTACCCGCCGTTGTTTGCAGCGCGACTCGATTGATGGAACAGGGGGACCAACTTTTGGCACTTACACGGTTTGCAGATCAACAATCGCCCACGAACCGCTTCGGCGATTTCCTAGTCGGTTATTGCCCGTAAAGAGCACCCGCGTGGACGTGAGATGAGTTCCAACGCCCTCTCCACGCAATAACTTGAAACAAGGAATGAGTAAAACGGAACGCGAAAGATGAAACCCAAAATAGAATCGGGCGAGGCAGTAAGACTAATCCTTGCCTTTAACTCAGCGGCAACAAGAGCTACAGATTGATCCAACGGTACTGTTATATGAAAAATCAAGGACCCAACTCGAAAGGCCGACATTCATTCAGGTCGAAGTTTTTGCTTCTGACCGTTGGATGTGTTGGGTCCGCATTGGCGATCACGTGCCTGATGCTGCTTACCTACAATTTCTATCGCGAGCGCGACGCAATGAGAAACGCGCTTTCTTCGCAAGCTCATACGTTAGCACACAATAGTGTCGCAGTATTAGCCTTTCAGGACACGGCGTCCGCAACCGAAATCCTCGCTTCCCTTAAAATGTATCCCGCTGTTGAGTCGGCGCATCTGACGTACGAAGACGGTACCGTTTTGGCGACGTACCCGGCCGGGATTGACGAGAAGTTCGACTTGCCCAGCGGTGGCGCGAATCACGAGTTCAGCGAGGACGGTTTTCTGTTAATTTGCCAACCCGTGGATGATAACGGTGAGATTGTGGGAAAGGTGACGTTGCGGGCAAACCTGGACGGGTTCTACGTTCAGGTCCGCGATTACGTGCTGATCGTCGGCGGTGTAATGGCGTTTGCGCTTGCGCTGTCCATTTTCCTTTCTTGGCGCATGCAGCGCGACATATCCATTCCCATCGCCAAGCTCGTCGAAACCGCGAAGAACATCACGGCGAACCAAGATTACAGCACCCGCGTCGGCTGGAAGTCCGAAAGCGAGTTGGGGCAATTGTGTTTAACGTTCGATGGTATGCTTCATGAGATTCAACACTCCAAGGAACGACTACAAGCGGCACATGACGCTCTTGAACAGAGAGTGGAAGAACGAACACAACAGTTAACGGCCGAAATTCAGGAGCGAAAGTCGGTTTTGGTTCATCTCGAGAAAACGAAAAGGGAGGCGGAGCAGGCTCAGGCTGAGTCGGAAAGAGCTAACCAAGCAAAGAGCGATTTCTTAGCGAATATGAGCCACGAGATTCGCACGCCACTGAACGGCGTGTTGGGATTCACGGACCTCTTAATCAAGCAAAACAAAAAGGGCGATAGTCAGCTTCGCGGTGAATACTTGGAAACCATTCGCTCTAGTGGCAAGCATTTACTCGTTCTGATTAACGACATTTTGGACCTTTCGAAGATCGAATCTGGGCAACTCGAAGTCGAGCAGGTTCCGTTCAGTCCACACGAGGTGATTACTCAAGTGATTCGAGTCTTGCAGGTTCATTCAGACAAGAAAGACTTGGCACTTCAGTATCGTTGGGTCGGTAATGTCCCCGACGTAGTCTATGCGGACCCGGTCCGTTTGCGGCAGATGATCATGAATCTAGTGGGCAATGCCATCAAGTTCACCGAACAAGGTTGCGTCAGTGTAACAGCAGAATTGGACCAAGAGAAGGAAGAACTGAGGATCGCAATCGATGACACGGGAATAGGCATTCCGCTCGAGAAGCAGAAGTTGCTTTTCAATCCGTTTGTTCAAGCGGATAGTTCAGTCACTCGCAAGTTTGGGGGCACGGGACTGGGACTAGCGATCAGTCGCCGGTTGGCGCAGGCCATGGGGGGCGATCTAACCCTTGACAGCTGGGAAGGAAAAGGCAGTCGCTTCACGGCAAGAATCGCAACTGGGTCGCTCAAGGATGTAGACTTACGACCATTCTCCGAATTGAAAAATGTCGCGAGCGTCGAAGCTGAAACTAGTGAACTTGCTCCCCAGCACACATTCGCAGGACGAAAGATCCTCGTTGTTGAGGACGGTCCAACTAACCGCAAATTGATAAAGATCATTCTGGAACAAGAGGGCGCCGAAGTCACGCTGGCGGAAAACGGCCTAATTGGATGGGAGGTCGGTCGCGCTGGAACATTCGATGCCATCCTGATGGACATGCAAATGCCCGTAATGGACGGATACACCTCAACACGGAAATTACGCGACAGCGGAATTGAGATACCGATCATCGGCTTAACCGCGAATGCGATGTCTGGAGACAGGCAGAAATGCCTTGACGCTGGGTGCAGTGGCTACCTTCCAAAACCACTCGACGCTGATGAGTTGCTGGAGTATTTGCGAGATCGGTTGGGCGAAACAACGTCTCCGCTGGATCTTTCGGAGACTGCCCCGTTACCGCCAGCGACGAACCCCTCGATAGAGAGCAATCCGACGGCGAAACTAAGCGGGCTCGTTTCTACGCTTCCTACTGGCAACCCCGTCTTTGCGGAGATCGTGTTGGAGTTCCGAAGCTATGCGACAGAGATGGGAGAGAACCTACAAACTTTGCTGTTAAAAAACGATTTCGTCGAAATTGCAAACCAGGCTCACAGCCTGAAAGGTTCCGGCGGATCTGCTGGCTTCGCCGAATTCACAGATCCCGCTAGGCAACTCGAATTATGTGCTCGTGACGAAAACGCTGTTGCCTGCCAAGCATCCATCGACGAGATCCGAATTCTCGTCGACCGAATCGTCGTCCCCATGACGCTCGTCCAATAACTTGATCCGATCACTTCAGTGAACGATTGATGCTTTAGACGAGGGCGTTAACGATTGTTCCGCCTGGGTCGGATTTGCCGTTGGCGATAGTTTTCCGGATCCTACTCCGCTATACGTTCCGATAAAGTCTGATAGATGCGAAAGGCTTTGCGATTGTACGCAAACAGATAGAGCTATCATTCTCCCCTATGCGGACTCGTACAATGAGACGTTTGATCCCAGGAATGGCCTCACTGCTCACCGCACTATCCCTGACGACTGGCCTCTCCGCCCAGGAGACACGGGCACCTTCCCCGCCGCCGCTGCAATCCGTACCCATCACCGCCGCCGAGGAATCTTCGCCGCCGCCCGCTCCAATAGCCGCCCCCCAGCAATGTACTGGAACTCGACCTCTTCGAGCTTGGTGAAATAGAGATTGAATCACGGCCGTTCTCAGGAAGTTTCCAGAGTAAAGATGTGACGGGTGCTGACAGGCAGAGCGCGGCGGAATCGCCGAGTTCAAATATCATCAGTGGACATGAAGCCTCCGTCCGAAATACAACTGACGCGGGATCGCTACTAGGTGAGTCGACCCGAAATCCGGGCGTTTTCGTCCAACGTCGCAGTCCAATTATTGGCGACCCGAGAATACGCGGTTATCGTTTTGGGCAGTATATGGCGCGCGCTGATGGTGCCTTTTGGTTCCCTGCCCGTTTGGATCTCGATTCGTTAATCAGTAAGATCGATTCAAAAATTATTGATGACGTTGTTGTCATCAATGGTCCCTACTCAGCACGGCACGGGCCAGCATTTGCCGTGGTCGATATCGCCACTCGGTCGACACCGCGATATGAGGATGGTAGTGGAATCGAGGGCAGTACGGGTTTGACTTACAACACCAACGGCCAGCAATGGAACGGTAACCAGTTTCTGCAATTCGGTGGCGAAGATTGGGGTGCGATGGTGTACTACATCCATCTCACGGGATCGGACTATCGAGACGGCAGCGGAACTCGCGTCCCGGCAGGTTACAAGTCACGGAACTTGAATGCCGCTCTTGGATTCGATCTAACCGATGACACGACCATTCAATTCCGTTACCTCAGGCAAGACCAGACGGACGTAGAACTACCGGGTCAGTTTAGCGACATCGATTTTCTGGTAACCGACGGCTTCAACTTCAATCTGACATCCACCGAAGGAGTCTATGCCGACCTCGTCACGCTGGACACCTGGTACAACCGTACTCGCGTTGCTGGAAGTAGTGGCAGACCGGCAAAACAGGCTCTCTTGAATAGTGTCTTTAATGTAGCACCACCGAACGGCCCATTGTCGCTTCCTCGAAATGGCGCGACTGATTTCGATGTACTTTCAACCGGGTTCACTCTGGCGGGAACGTGGGGCGAACAAGACCGCCCGAATTTCACTCTCGGTACGGATCTGCGGCACTACAAACGGGGCCTAAATGAAACTCTTACTCGACCGGCCCGAGGCGGCGGATTCAGAACCGCCACGGAAGACGTGCTCGCGATAATTCCCTCATCACAGTCTACAAACCCAGGAATTTTCGCCGAGTATTCACTACCAGCCACTGATCGACTCCACCTCAAGGCGGGCGGACGCGTGGACTGGGTTTCCGTCAGTGCTGGTGAAGGCACGATCGGACGGCGGGGTGGCACAACATCCAATCTAGACGTCTTGGGCCCCGATCGAGATAACTCCTTCACACTGTGGTCCACCTACCTAACTGGCGAGTATCAGCTCACTGAGGTCTTCTCAGCCAGTGCCGGCGTCGGTTTAGCGCAGCGTCCACCCACACTGACTGAACTTTACGCAATGCGGCCGTTCGAGTCCGTCTTGCAACAGGGACTCAATCGAATTCAGGGGAATCCGTTTCTCCGCCCCGAGCGCCTGAAGCAAATTGACATTGGTCTGCGGGCTGAACAAGACAGTTTCCGCGGCGGCATCCGCGGATTCTATGCCCATATCGACGACTATATCACTTCGCAGGGAATTG
>JBLHLE010000266.1:0-7936 GCA_047620805.1 Pirellulaceae bacterium | reverse complement strand
AGCTAGCAACACTCATGCCTTTGATCAGCATGCGAAACTACGTTGCAGTATCGCCGCGAGGTCAACGACTTCCTGCCAATTCAATTCAGCGAACGGATGATTCGTCCGAACTACCTCCCGTTCATCAGCGATTCACGTGGAATCAGTCTGCTAGCGGAATAGCTCATGGCGAAGAAGCTGTCTGGCATGCAGTTGACAGCGTTTGCGACAAATTCAGTATCGCGCCGAATCGGATCTTTTTAGCTGGCCTCGGGGCAGGTGGAACGATGGCTCTGCGAATCGGCACTCTTTACCCAAACTCGTTCGCAGGTGCGCTATCTGTCGGTGGCTGTTTCCCCAGTGGTCACGCCCCGCTCGCTCGGATTGATGAAGTGCGTCAGCTGCCAATCTTTATTGCCAACGGCCGTGAATCAACGGAATACCCAGTCGAGCGAACGTGCGAAGAGCTACGACTCTTTCACGCCGCTGGAATGGCGGTCACTTTGCGGCAATACCCGTGTGGTGACGAGCTGACCACGCAGATGCTGAGCGACATGGACGAGTGGATCATGGAACGCGTCACAGGCGTCGATTGCAGCGCCGCTTCTCAAGTATTAGGCCCTAACGAACGCAACTAATTTAAATTGCGGCCCGACGTGGGTAGCTCCGATTCGTAGTCAGTAAGCAACCACGATCGAGACGATCACGCTACGATTCTCGGTAACCAGCCAATCAATCACGGTCGGGGCATTCGTGCTCCGCCGGTCCAAGCTGCCAGTTCGTCTGCAGGTCTCCTCGTAGCTAGCATGCGATATCTTTCCGCATTGTCTCGGTATACCGGCATTCGCCTTTTCCCGTATTCACCTTGACGGCTGCTCGTCATATCCAGTACAAATTCGCGGCTTTTCTCCTCGAGACCCGCGGCTACGCACAGGAAGTGCAAGCTTTGGGTGAGTGTACGATGAAAAAAACGGCAGTTCACACCACACGGACGTGGTAGGAAACTTATGGCGAAATCAGAAAAAAAAACCACAAAAGCAGTCGCAACCGTGGAGGGTGCTGTCGCGGAGGTTGCAAAACCTCCGTTGCTACATCGCCTACTGTCCCCGCTGCTCCAATTCCGAAAACGGCCGATGGTGAATTCGTTGATTCTTCTCGGAGTTCTGGGCGCGATTGGTGGCGGCACAGCTGCCGTGGCGATATTGCGTGGTGAAGGTACCCCCAAACCAACGATCGAATCTGCTCTCGAAAAACTCGTTCAAAACAATTTGGACGAAGCCAAGCTGCAAGCGATATTATTGAAAGTCGACCCCGATCTTCCGTACGAGCACAAGAGCGTCCCACCGTACATCTTGGGTGCGATCGTATCGCGGGACGCGTCGCAAGAATACGACGAGCAAGAAAAGATTCGGCTTCACACGCTGACATCGAGATATCTGGAAGAGGCATACGATCGAGGCCTGCTGCCGGAAATTCGCCCCGACGCATTGTTCATGCTCGCGAAGGCGTTCCAGGGCAGTCACCTTTTTGCCCGCAGCCTGCCGATTCTACAGGAGCTACTGCCTATTGCGGGGCGGCAAGCACCCGAGACACATCGAATGTTGGCACACGGATATCGCCGCGACCTACCTCATCAATACGACAAAGCCTTGCATCACATCGAAAGTTTTCTGGCCAGCCAATTACCCGTTCAACAGCAATACCAGGGGCTTTTGGAAAAGTCGCATATCGAACTTGAATCGGGCGACTTGCCGGCAGCCAAGAAGACGTTTGGCAAGTTGCCGAGCGACACGTCAATTAAATCGGAACGCCTACTGTTGTTGGGCCATCTCTCAATCGAAGAAGGTGATCAACTCGTTACAACACGTCCGAACGATCGCGAAGCCGGTCAACTGGCAATCAAAAAATACGAAGAAGCGAAGGCGGCCTTTCGAGAAGTCGCTCGCCACGATTACGCCACTAGTCAAACGGCTCGCGAAGCCGAGTTGATGATTGGGTTCATTTACCAGCGCCAAGACGCTCAGCACCAAGCTGCACTGGAGCAGTTTTCCCGAGTGCGTCGATCTCACTATTCGACGAACGAAGGTTTAGCAGCTGGGCTTCACGAGGCCAAGTTACTTCAAAAAATGGGCCGCGATGATGAGGCAATTCGAAACTACGAGCAAATAGTATTGGAGGCCGCGGCTGTTCCCTTCTACTACAACCCCTTCGCGCCGAAGGACGAGTTGGAAGAAGAATTCGTGCGGGCCGTAAATAATTATACATTGCAAGAACAATTCACCATTGCGTTGAAGCTTTCCAATGTTCTTTCTCCAATCGTCCCCGCTGATCGAATCAAGAAGCTCCAGCTCGACATACACATTAGGTGGGGTGAGAAACTGGCAACGGTCCCGTCCAATGTGCGTTTGCCAGAACGCGAGGCCACCAATCGCATCGCTCGAAGCCACTTTCGCGAGGCTGCCAAACTGGCGCAAGACATGTCGTATCTGCATCTCACCTCTCGAGAGTACATAGAAGACATTTGGTTAAGCTCAGAAAATTATCTGCGGGGCCACGATTTCATTCACGCAACGCAGCAACTCACACGTTACCTCGACGAGGGGGTACAAGATAAACGGCCCGTAGCTTTGGTAAACCTGGGTGACGCGCATCTTTCCTTGGGTGAAATCGACAAAGCCGTCAACGCCTATCTCGAGTGCATGGACACTTTCCCCAAGCACCCCGTCGTCTACCGCGCTCGAATCAATGCCAGCCGCGGCTACCTCGAACAAAGCAAAGGCGCCGAAGCGGAAAAGCTGCTGATCATTAACCTGGAAAGCGAAGCGCTGACTCCCCAAAGTTTGGAATGGCGCGACTCACTCTTTTTACTTGGCGACGTCTTGTACCACGAAGCGAATCGCTTGGAAGCCGAAAGTCGCGACATCGGCGTCGACCGAGACTATGACGTCGACCGACGCGAAGGACTCCGCATACTCGAAGCGAGCAAGGACGCGTATCTCGCCGCTGCGATCCGTATGGACGAAGCCGTGCACCGCTTCCCCAACGCTCCACAAGCACTGTTGGCAATGTACCAAATCGCACAATCCCATCGGCACGCCGCTAAGTGGGCGCGAAAACAGCTTCCTCATACGACAATCGAAACCAACAAGCTAAGCCTTAATCGGCAAGTACAACAACAACTCGAAGCTGCAATTGTCGAATACGACAAACTGCTCGATGATTTAATTCGCCGCCAGGATCACGACGAATTGACCATGATCGAAAAACGTCTCCTGCGAAACACCTACTTCGCCAAAGCAGATGCGTATTTCGACATGGGAAAATACGACGCGGCGATCGCAGCCTATTCCTCAGTTACCTATCGTTACCTCGAATCCCCCATCGCCCTCGAGGCTTTTGTGCAGATGGCCAATTGTTACCACCATCTGAACAAGCCGACAGAAGCCGTCGGCGTTTTGGTCCAAGCAAAAGTCGTTTTGTCTCGAATCCCCGACGAAGAAGACTTTAAGGCGACCACCCGTTTCGGACGCCAGGAATGGGAAAACCTACTCGGCTGGCTATCCGAAGTGTAGACACCACACAAGGCCACACGACACAAGACGACACAAGACGACACAAGACGACACAAGACGACACAAGACGACACGACCTAACAAAAGTGCGAAACCCGCATTGGCAGGAAAGAACAGACAACGTGACTGATCGAATTGCGACAGACATCCTAGCTGAATTGATCTCGCAAAAGCATGAAGTGCTTGAGCAGATGCGTCAGCTCATCCGACAACAGACGAACCACATCGACTCGGGTGATACGACGCAATTGCTGACGCTACTGGGCGCCAAGCAAAGGTTGCTCAACATGCTGCACGAGGTCGAGAAGCAGTTATCTCCCTTTCGTTCAGAGGATCCCGATTCGCGAATCTGGCGAAGCCAACAAGATCGTCAGCGTTGTCAGCAGACAGCTGCTCGCTGCCAGACTCTGCTCGACGAGATCATGTTACTGGAAAAACAATGCGAAAGTGAAATGGTCCTGAGGCGGGATGAGACTGCGGAACGTTTGCAAGGCGTTCACTCCGCGGACAAGGCTCGCCAAGCGTACGCTCAGAACCATCAGCCGATGTCGAGTAGCTTTGATTTAACATCGGACTAGAACCAACCGGAAGAGAAAATATTCATCCAATGGCAACCGTCAACGCAAACTATCGTGAACCAACTGCCCCTCTATCCAGTGATGTCGACTTGGAAGTGGTCTTGGACGCGTGGCGAACCGCCACGGAGCGTCTGCAGCAGACGCACGAAGTTCTGCACGAAGAAGTAAGACGACTCTCGGATGAATTGCAGATAAAGAACCGCGAACTAGCACGCAAGAATCGGTTGGCGGATCTTGGGCAAATGGCATCGCACATCGCCCACGAAGTGCGAAACAGCCTGATGCCGGTCACTTTGTACCTGAGCTTGTTGAAGCGTCGGATGGCGGACGACCAGCGAGGGTTGGAAATCATGAACAAAATTGAGGCGGGATTCACCGCACTGGAGACGACCGTGAGTGATCTATTAAGCTTCACTGCTGAACGCGAACCGAACCTGCGTCCCTTTAATGTTCGCAAACTGCTCAGCGACGTTTGCGATTCGCTCGAACCGCAGTTTCAGGCTCAAAGAATCTCTGTCGAAATCGACGCGACCGAAAATGTCTTTTTCACTGCGGACACCGACATGCTCCGCCGCGCTCTACTCAACCTTGTCCTCAACTCAATTGACGTCATGCCCGACGGCGGCGAATTACTCGTTACCGCAGTCATCGGTGCCCGTGGTCTCGAAATTGAAGTTGCCGACAGTGGACCGGGAATCGAACAAACTTCGCAGCTTAAAATCTTCGACCCGTTCTATACGACCAAAAGCAACGGGACGGGACTCGGACTGTCAATCGTTCAGCGCGTCGCCGAAGTTCATGCTGGTTTCGTCACGGCAACCAATTGCCCACAAGGTGGCACCGCCGTCACCATATTCATTCCACACCGCTCTATGGAGGCAGCTGCATGAGCGTTGCTCCGCACGAACTTGCGACAGCCACGATAATGATCGTGGACGATCACGAATCAGCTCGAGAGTCGATGAGCGACATCCTGCAATGCGCGGGATACCGTACGATCGCTTGTAGCAGCGCCTTGGATGCTCTGCGGCGACTTGAATCCGTAGCTGTCGACGCAATCATTACCGATCTCCGTATGCCCGGAATGGACGGCATTGAATTTGTCCGTCGCTTGCAGGCTCAACGCTCCGACGTTCCCGTCGTCATGATCACAGCTCACGCCTCCGTAGGATCCGCGGTCGATGCCATGCGACACGGCGCTTTCGACTACATCGAAAAACCCTTTGACGTCGATCAACTCGAAGGAGTTGTGGGACGAGCCATCAGCGATCGCGGAGCGGGATCTTCCAACTGCTCGACGCTCGCCAGTGACTGCCCCTGCATGATCGGCGACAGCGACCCGATGATCGCGCTGCGGACCAAAATCGCTCAGGTGGCTCCGACCGACGAAACAGTCCTGATCACCGGCGAGAGCGGAACTGGAAAAGAATTGGTGGCCCGCAGTCTGCACGCGATGAGCCACCGGGCGGACATGCCGATGGTAAGTCTGAACTGCCCAGCACTTTCGCCGCAGTTGATGGAAAGCGAGCTATTTGGGCACGAGCAAGGGGCGTTCACCAGCGCCGACGCCGCTCGCGTCGGTCGCTTCGAGTTGGCCGACGGCGGCACAATTCTCCTCGACGAAATCACAGAAATTGCCCTCGGGTTACAAGCTAAATTGCTGCGAGTACTTCAAGAACGGTCGTACGAACGAGTAGGTTCCAGTGAATCGCAACTGGTAAATGTTCGCGTAATTGCCACCACAAACCGCGACCTGCAACAGTACGTGACCGAACGACAATTCCGCGAAGACTTGTATTTTCGCATCAATGTCGTTCCGATTCAGTTGGCTCCCTTGCGAGAACGCCGCACCGACATTCCCCAATTGACACAACACTTTCTGGCCGCGGCCGCCACGCGATTGAATCGACCAGCGCTGCAACTCGATTCATCCGCTCTCGATCTGCTGTATCACTACTACTGGCCGGGAAATGTCCGCGAACTCGAAAACCTGATGACGCGAGCAACCGTTTTGCACGCCGCAGCGACTGCGAGCGCCGACGTCCTCAGCCCTTGGCTGATCCGCAACGAATCAGATAACTATTCGAATCAAGTCAATCTCGATCCGTTCGCCGGTGGCATGAGCATTCAAGAAATGGAACAACGGCTCATTGAATCGACACTCGAACATTTTGACGGACATCGCGGCCAAACCGCACGGGCCCTGGGCATCGGAGTCAGAACCCTCTGCAATAAATTGAGAGCCTACGGCTACCAACCGCGAGCAAAAGTGGCTACTCGTGCGGCCTAATAATGCAGACCTAATAATGCAGACCCAATAATGCAGACCCAGAACAGAACGAAACAACGACGACCCCAAAACACGTTGAACAAGACCTTGATAGCGGACAGAACAACTTGCTGATTAAATCGAATCGGCAATACTTGCCGGATTCGAACCGGCAACATTTGCCACTCTGCTGCTCGTCGCGGTGGAATGGAATGACGCTGCAATCTACCGAGGTGCCGCAGGGTGCGTCGGAGTGAGAACTTACATCGTCTGGCTTCGTTTACGGTGGCTAGTCGGTACGTGAGTTGCACGGAGTAATGACAGAGTTGAGTGAGTTTTTGGCAGTGTATGAGTTTTTGGCAGTGTAGTAGAGCTGCCCGGAGTCAAAATCATGTTTCCAACCATCTTCGACCAATCCACAGTTCCAGTCCTGGAACAAGTGATCGGATTTGCTCAGGCACGACATGAGGTTTTGGCAGGAAATATCGCGAACTTTGATACGCCCGGATACGAGGTCCGCGATTTGTCGGTCGACGCGTTCCAGACTCGACTCCAAGAAGCAATTGACGCTCGCGACGAACAATACACAGAAGTCTCGCCCGGCTTGTTTCAAAACGAACCTGCTCAGGAAATGAGAGAAGTCCGCGAGACTTTTAAAAATGTGATGTTTCACGATGGCAGCGACATCAGTATCGAACATCAAGTCACTGAACTTTCGAAAAACCAATTCATGCACAACTTGGCAATCTCAATCATGAATAGCCAATTCCAACTCATTCAGACGGCGATCAGCGAACGGGTTTAAGACTACCTTAAAGCGAGGAACTGAAAATGATTACAGCACTCGACATCAGCACTAGTGCTTTGGTGGCACAACGTATTCGCCTCAACGCGATCTCCAGCAATATCGCGAACATGTCGACGTTACGAAATGCAAATGGCGACGTTGAGCCGTATAAAGCACGTTACCCCATCTTCAAAGTAGATGACGAGATTCGCACTGCAAACGGAGCGACAGGGGTGAAAGTTGAACGCATCGAAACGGAAGATGTCGAACCGGAATACAAACACCAGCCCAACCATCCAATGGCCATCAAAGAGGGACCGAAAAAAGGCTTCGTCGCCTATCCCAATATCAACATGACGCGGGAAATGGTTGACGCCATGGAAGCCACTCGAGCCTACGAGGCGAATATCGGTGTCATGGAAATTTCCAAGAACCTGGGCCAACAAACCTTGAGAATCCTCGCCTAGGTAAACTTGTAAGAAGAGTGTTATGAATCCAATTCAACCTGTCCAATTGCCGATCATGCCGAGTGCTGTTAATGCAGCTCAGCAGGCCAAACCCAACGAACCCTTCAAGAATTTGCTGCTGGAGGCGTTGGACCATGTCAATAACATGCAGAAAGACGCGGACGCTGCCGTGGAGCAATTGGCGACTGGACAAGACGTGAACCCAGCAGAAGTTTTGACCTCGATACAAAAGGCAGATATGACATTTCGCATGATGATGCAGATCCGCAACAAACTCGTGCAAG
>JBLHLE010000265.1:0-7940 GCA_047620805.1 Pirellulaceae bacterium | reverse complement strand
TTCAACGGGAGTCTACCCGACATGCTCGCGATATCGGTTCTTCCTGTCGTTCTAGCTAAACGCGCGAGCACGACAGGGGTAGATTCCTATACGTTGCACGACCTACATGTTTCGCATGTCACGATTGCCGTGAATGACACGTGATACTTCTATTTCGCCTTCGATCGCGCGGAAGAATATCACGTAGTTACCGACGCTGAATGACCGACAGTCAGTCACACCAAAACCTGGTCGCAATTCGCCCGCCTCCGGTTGGGTAGCGATCGTCTCGCACGTTTCCCGTATCTTACGCAACCATTTCCGGGCTGCTTCCGGCTTGTCTCGCGCGATGTACTCAACAATGCCGAAAAGGTCATCGTCCGCCTCCGGTGCGTAAATGACGTTTGCCATTACCCTTTGCCGTTTTCAATTTCGCGGATTCGTTCCTCTGCCCGTCGGTACACATCTTCGGCTGGGATGCCTTTATCCGCATCCAGCTGATCGAATCCTTTTTTAACCTCTGCGTGGAGCGTTTCTCTTGCTTGCAATAGTCGCAAGCCTTCGGCAAGCACATCGGATTCGTTCAGGAATCTCTTTTCGGATACCATTCTTTGAACGAATGGAACTAAATCGCTTGGAATTTCTGTTGTCATGACTATCTCAACTTAAACTGGCCTGGCAGCGCCGCCGGTCGTGCAACTATTGAACGTGGTTCTTACGCAAGGCCCCTTGGGGGACATCTACGGCGTAGTTTTGACCTCGCATCCATTATACAATCAAATCTGATTCAAAACATCTTCGCTTTGGTTGCTCTCCTGCCACTGCGTGGCCCGCCAGCAGAGCGATTGTCAGATGGCCAAAAAGGCAACTGACCAGGTAGGCGCCGATAAAGGCTGCGCTGCGATCAGCTTCGAATATGACGGCTAACACGTAGGGCAACAAAAGCCCCACGGCGCCAGTCGCCAGGATCCAGCGATTCAGACGATATTCTCTCCAAAGAAGCCAGTTCATGGTGTGCCCCTTTGCCCCTTCACCAAGTCTTTGAACAATTCCTCGAGACCGATATCAACGATCTCCGCATGATCGACGCCATCGAGCGCGTCGAACTCCCGAAGTGTTTCCGGTGTGAAATCAGCAACCGTAACTTGCCAATTGCGTCCTTCGACCTGTTGCCAGATGACGCCCGCCGGCAGTTTGTCCGGCAGTTTGTCCGGCAGTTTGTCCGGCGGACTGCCGCCGGAGAGCGTGGCGCGGATTCGCTTGGTGCTGGACAGCAAGTCATCGACGTTGCGTTGCACTAGCAGGCGACCGTTGTAGAGGAAGCCACGGCGTCGGCGACTCGCTGGATGTCATCCAACGAATGGGTAGAAAGGAGAACTGTTTGTCCGCGGTCACAAACGGTCCGGAGCACACCGTCCAGAAACTCCTCTCGCGCCATCGGGTCCAGCCCAGCCATCGGCTCGTCGAGTACAAGCATCTCCGGCTCGTGGCAGACCGCCAGAGCGAGCGAAAGCTTGACCAGCATCCCTTTGGACAGATTCTTGACTTTCTTGTTCGCGGCCAACTCGAACGACTTCGCTGAGTGCGCGTTCGACGGCCGTCTGGGCACTGGACTGCGCCGCTGCTTTCCCGTCCTCGGCAACAAACAAGCCCTTGCCACGCTGCGAATAGATAACGCCCTCACGGACCAATTCGTCGTAGGCCTTCTGGACCGTATTTGGATTGACGTGAGCTTCAAGTGACATGGCTTTCAACGTGGGAATTGCCCCGCCGGGAAGGTAGACTCCGGCAGCTACGGCCGTGCGGATCCCATCTACGATTTGTAAATAGATGGGACTGTGACTTCTGGGGTCGATTTTCACTGTTGCCTCCTTTGGCACCCTAGTTGACTAGGTTACTACTTAGGTGGATTGGTTTGCCGGGGTGAGGTCAACCATCTTTCTTCGCTGCAGTTTGATACTGGCGAAAAAAGGATTCGCCACAGAGATCTCTAAGCGGTGCGGATGCTCAAGAGGCGGTCACATCACCGAGCGAGTCGTCGCGCCAGTTAAGCGGATGTTGCGGGCCTAAGGCCGAAAGATGTTCTTGCCAAGAGCGGGGGCAAAGAAGAAACCGACGATGGCAAAACAAGAAGTTCCTGATATGGAACGGAGTCTCGCATCCAGGTTTTTCAAAGTGAAAAACGCCGCAAGGAAGCTGCCGCGCTGGAGTCACTGGATGATCTCGAGTCCAACTCCAACGCCACCTTGTTGTGGATAGACGACGAATTGAAACGAATCGTTCTGCTGATGCGAATGGTCAACTGCCGTTGCGGAAATGTACGCCAGACACCAACCCATGAAGGCCTGCGAAAAGTAGTGGTCGTCATCGTTGACTCTGGAAAGCGCCGGCAACGTGGAGGCTGCATAGAGACTGGCCTTGAGCCACTTGTTCTCTACCATTTTGGCAGCTGACATGAAGGGGATGGCTCCCATAAAGCTATGGCCGCTGACTCCGTGCGAGTTCTGAAATGGCTGCCAGTGCGACTTGACACTCGACTCTCCCGGTCGCGCGCCTCCTGTCGCAGATTGTAAAAATAGCAAAGGTGGTGCCCCAACTAACACCGTGCGGAAAGATCGTTGCCCCCATTCCGCTGCCGCCGACCCCATCGGCAAGTCTTCAATAAGCGGTTCTGAGAGAGCGAGAAGAACGAAAGCCGGGATCGTGTATTGTCCTTCCCCAAAAAACTTCGGCAAGTGTAATCCCTCGTAGAGCTCGTCCGATGGGGCGAGAATGATACTGTCGACATAGGAGTCCCGAATGAAGTGTTCGTCAAAACCGGTGTTTGCCATCCCGGCCCCAATTGCCACTGCAAAAGTTAACCAAGTAAGACTTTCTCTAGAATAGAATCCACGGTGGTCGTTGTAGATTCCCGCCATCTGTTCGCCGACTAGGTCAGTAAAGCTAATCGGTGTGTGTTGTTGGTTGATCGGTGGCAAGCGCCGGATCGCACCATCGGTGATGAGGTTGCTCGAAGAATTCTGCTGCAAGAAATGTTCCTCGCCGAAATGTTGATTTTCGAAAACATCGGGAAGGGCGTGTTGGGTTTCGTCTAGCCAGTTGACCATGCGAATGTCCGATGTGTTATCGTCCGTCCACCAGTCGAGCTGTGATGCACCGAAGACATCGGAATTCCAATGAGTTTGAGGGGCTGGTAACGGCTCGGCGTTAGCCCCGACGTCATGAAATGCAGAAGGTGGAGCATGGGTGTCGGAGTGAGAAGCGTACGCCGTCAACGCACTGCTAGGCAGCACGCCAGCTGATGTCGGTTGTTGGAAACTTTGGCAGCCAACGACCGCTAGCGATAAGACTAGGGCCAACGTACGTTGCATTAATAATGAGTCCGAAATGGTAGCAATCGAGCAAACGAGTTGGCGGAGGATATATAGTTACGTTGATCGCCACAACTTCATCGTCAGGAATTGGTTTTGTAAACGCTCCACTGTCCTCCGGTGGTCGCCATGTAGCTAGCAGGCTTTAACTGCTGCTATCGCGACGATTTGCATCTCATGATTAACTGTTGCGGACGTTGGACTGCAAAAAAAAACGGTCGATAAATATAAAACTGTCAACTAATATCGATTAGCGAAACCGGATTGTTAGTTGGTTTCAGCTTCGATTTCAGCTTCGATTTCAGCGGAGCTTTGTCGCGCAACTTTGCCAAAGGCACAATAGAGTGATGGCATGAAGAAGAGGTTCATCAATGTCGATGATAAGAGGCCGCCGACGATCACCAGTGCCATTGGGTATTCGATTTCGTGACCAGGTTTGTTGCCGGCCAGGACCAGTGGCATGAGCGCGAGTGCGGCGGTCAGGGCCGTCATTAAGATGGGAGCGAGACGTTCTTCGGCTCCTCGAATTGCCAGTTCCTTGCCAAAGCTCATTTGCTCCTCGGATTCCAGATGGCGGAAGTGACTGACCATCATGATCCCATTGCGGACGGCGATGCCTACCACGGTGATGAAGCCAATAATCGATCCCAACGAAAGATTGCCACCGCCGATCCACACACCTAGGACACCGCCGATTAACGCGAATAGGAAGCTGAGTAGCACGAGTATCACGTGTCGCCACGCTCGAAATTCCGAATAGAGTAGAACGACAATTCCCGCGAAAGCGAAAAGGCTGGTCAACGTCATTTGGCGTCGTGACGCTTGGCCAGCAGCGTATTCACCGAGGAATTCTGGGTGATAGCCCCGTTTGAAATCGAGTTGCCGTACCGTGCTTTCAATATCGCGCGCGACGCTGCCGAGGTCTCGATCGCGGACATTACACGTCACATCAATTCGCCGAGAAGCGCTTTCCCGTTTGATCGTATTTGGAGCGGCAACGATTTGGATGTCGGCGACATCACCGAGCGGCACGTGCCCACCGGAGGGCGTTTCAATCAAACAGTTTCGCACGGCGGCCAAATCGCCGCGGATTTCGGGGATGCCCCAAACGACAACTTCGTAGACCTTTTGTTGACGATAGACTTCACCAACATTCCGCCCTTTGATCAGTGTCGTCGCCGCCCGTCGAACATCACCTGGAGTGAGCCCGAATTGCGCGGCAGCCTCCGGCTTTAATCGCACGTCGATCTGGGGAACGAGCACTTGTTGCTCGACCTTCAGGTCGCTCACCCCACTCACGCCCTCGATCGCGTCTCGAACATTAGCGGCTTGTTCGCGCAAGGTCGCAATGTCATCGCCATAGATTCGAACGACGATGCTGGCGCTCGCGCCGGTTAATACTTCCTTGACCCGCTCTCGTAAATAGGTCAAAAGATCGCGGTAGAGTCCCGGATAGCCGTCGACAACCTGTTGGATCTCAGCGACTTTGTCTTGGTAGTCGACGTCTGGATCGAGGCTGATCCACAGCTCGGTAAAATTCGGACCGACAACTTCATCTGCCACCTCAGCTCGACCAATGTGAGAACCGAAATTCCGCACGCCTGGAACTTGCCGAAGTTCTTTGCTCGCTTGCACGGTTATGCGATCCATGGCCTCGATGGAAGTACCCGGTTTTTCGACCCAGTGCATCAGGAAATCGTATTCCTGAAAGTTGGGCAGAAACTCTTCACCTAGAAATGGGACGGTTGCCAAGGTTCCCACCAAGAGTCCCAGCAGCGCCACTAGCGCGAGCATGGGACGTCGGATAAGCATTGGCAAAACCGCCCGATACGGCCCCTTCAGAATCTCGATCAGCGGAGACTCTCGGTGGCGATCTGATCGACCGGGAAGTAACAATAACGACATGGCTGGAGTGACCGTCAACGCGACGACTAACGAGGCAAAGATCGCCAGGACGTAAGCCAACGCCAACGGGCGAAAGAACGAGCCCGCTAGGCCATCTAGAAAGAACACCGGCATGATGACGAGCATTACGGTGAAGCTACCGTAAACAACCGCGCTGCGGACTTCCAGAGAAGCCTCGAGCACGACCCGAAAGGCAGACAGTGGATTGCCCGCCTCGCGATTCAACCGCAATCGTCGTACGATGTTCTCGACGTCAATAATTGCGTCATCCACGACTTCGCCCAACGCGATTATTAGACCAGCCAGAACCATGGTATTTACCGTGACTCCCGCCTGTCTCAAAACGAGCGCTGCCGCCACCAGGGAAAGGGGGATCGCCGTAGTGCTGATTAACGCAGTACGCCAATCCCATAAAAAAGCAATTAGCACAACGACGACGAGAACACACCCGATAGCCATCGCCCAACCAAGATTGAACAGAGACATCTCGACAAAAGTCGCTGGTCGGAATATTTTCGAGTCGATCTTTATGCCACTCAGCCCCGGTTTCATGTCCTCCAGTGCCGCTTCGACGTTGTAAGTAACATCGAGTGTATTTCCGCCGGGTTGTTTTTCGACAATCAGCAACAGTCCCGCGACATCGTTGATGATCGCATCGCCGATCGGAGGCGGATGTCCTTCTTCTATGTTGGCAATGTCGCCCAGAAGAATAGGTGCGCCGTTTCGAAACGCGACTACCGTGCCCGCTAAATCTTCTGCTGTGACGATTGTGGACACGTGCCGAATAGGCAAGCGTTGATTCGGAGTGTCGATGAACCCTCCGCCAGAAATCATGGCGGCGTCGCCAGCGGCCTGTTCTACTTCAGCCAATGAAATATTGTGGGCTCGAAGTCGCTCGGGATCAATCAAAACTTGATATTGAAAGTCGCGTTGTCCCCAAATCGCGACATTGGCGACCCCGGAAACCGCCATGAGCCGCGGCCGAATTGTCCACTTCGCGAGTTCAGACATTTCCATTTGCGACATGACATCTTCGCCGTTCGCATCCTTGTCAGACCAGACGCCGATTTTCAGTACGCGACTGGTCGACGACAAGGGAGCCAGAATCACTGGTGGTTTAGCTACGATCGGCAAACGCGAAGCTTCATTGGCAAGTCGTTCGGCAACCATATGTCGCGAGTCATTGAGGTCCGTGCCTTCTTGGAAGATCAGCCTGATAGCGGAGAGCCCCAGTACCGACTTCGAGCGAATCGTCTTTAGATTGGGAGTGCCGTTGAGTGCGTTTTCCAACGGCACCGTTACAAGACTCTCGACTTCTTCCGTCGACAGCCCGGGAGCTTCGGTCTGAATCTCAACCAACGGCGGAGCGAATTCTGGAAACACGTCCAGTGGTGCATTTCGCAGGTTGCGATAACCCACGACCAACAACGAAGCAGCTAGCGCCAAAACTAGGAAAGGTTGATACAGCGAAGTGCGGACGATGGTATTCAGCATTAGTGTCCGACTCCGAACTCAGTGCCAAACAACTCGGCGGCTCCAGCTGTAACGACTTTGCTTCCCGGTTTAGGGCCCGCGGCAAGGATCGCGGATTCCCCGTCGACGTAGTCCACCGACACTCGCCGCCGTACATAAACGTGCGCTTCGGTCTGCTCATAAACCCAAGCTCCGCCGTGAATGTCGTACAGTACCGCCTGAAACGGGATCACCAGACTCGCTGCTCGACTTTGGAGTGGCACGCTAACAGAGAGTCTTTGTCCCGGATACAACTTGTGATCCGAGTTGTCTAATTCGTAATGAATATCGACTGTCATCGCTTGTGGATCTGCGGCGGGAGGTGCCAAAACAAATTTGGCGTCGGCTGCCGCGGTTGCAGCTGTTTGCCCAAATTCAGAGACTTTTGCCGATTGAGTCGTGTCGATCTCTCTCCATTGGCCGACGTAGATTGGAACCCGAATCCACACGCGATCCACGGCAATCACACTAAATAGTGCCTCGCCTGCCGATACCGTTTCGCCCGCCACGACGTCGAGACGCTGTAACACGCCGGAAACTGGCGACGCGATCTGCCGACTCACCAATTCGCCCGCCCGTTCGTCAAGTTCGATGCCCGCCAGGAAGTTGTTCCTGGCTCGCGCGGTGATAAGTGCTTCCTCGGCCAGTTTCAGATTGACCGCGGCTTCGTCGAGCGTCCGTTGACTGCCGGCTTTGTTATCTCGCAGCTGGGCTGCCCGATCGTATGAAATTTGAGCGGCTTCAACTCTCGCGACTGCCGATTCGATTTGCCTTTCAGCTTCGATCTTGGATGTGGCCACATTCGCTCTTGCCTGCGCGACTTGGATGCGTTCCGCCGGCGTCAGGACGTCGCGTTCGGCACTGAGTAAAGGTTTAAAGTGAAAGATCGTTTGGCCCGCCTCGACTTGACTGCCCGGAGTTGGCATCACTCCGTCGGGAGGGGCGGACAACAAACCCGCAATCGGGGCTGACACTGTAATCGTTTGGCCTGGCGGTAACAGTACCTCACCACCGACCGTCCGCTTCCGTTGGACGGGCACGGACAGCACCTCCGCCAGCTGGATATCTAAGCGGCGTTCCGCCTGTTCAGTCAATGTAATCGTATTGAGATCGCTTTCAGAAACGTGATGTGCAACGTGAGCCGGAGCGATCTTGGCGGGCTTTTCCGTCGCG
>JBLHLE010000264.1:0-7943 GCA_047620805.1 Pirellulaceae bacterium | reverse complement strand
CAACCCGGTGAACTACGTATCAGGCGGACCGAGTGATCAGCTGACCAACTTCCTCGGCGCCGTCCATTACACCCGTGGCGCGGTGACCTATCGCTGCTCCTACTCCAACTCGATTTACGAGCATCCGTACGCGATTCAGAACATGGTCGTGGCGGGAGCAACTATCACGCTGACCAAAAACGTCGACCTCTATGTCGAGTATGTGAATGAACGAGTGGACCATGCAGCGATCCCTGCCCAAAACCAGACATTTTTTGACGGGATTGAATGGGTGATCAATTGGCATTTTTAGTATGTTGTTCATGCACCAGAAATCAAGGCGCCTCGAAAATGGAACCACCTGCAAGATGACGCACATCTACGGAATTGACACGCAAGGGCTAGAACTAGAGGCTGCCGCTAGCGAGATCGCGACGAAGATAGGAACCTGGGCCCAGGACGTCGACCAACAAGCCAGGTTTCCCGCAGAGTCGGTCTCCGCGCTTGCGGAAGCGGGATTCATGGGGCTCTGCATTCCTAGCGAGTTCGCGGGCCAACAACAGACGCCCGGCGTCTTTGCCGCAGTGGTCGAGCAGCTGGCTCAAGCCTGCCCTTCGACGGCAATGATCTATGTGATGCACGTGTGCGCGTCGCAAACATTTGTCGCTTCGCAAACGCTGGGGCAACGAGAAACATTGTTGCGCGAAGTTGCCGCAGGTCGCCATTTGACCACTCTGGCATTTTCCGAACGAGGTTCGCGATCTCAGTTCTGGGCTCCGGTTTCAGTGCTGCGTGAGGACGGTCCAGAAAACTACTTGACCAGCGCCAGTAAGTCTTGGGTCACTTCTGCTCATCATGCCGACTCGTTCGTTTCAAGTGCTCAACAGCCGGGTGCGGCCTCGCCGTTGGAATCGACCCTCTATCTGGTTCCTCGCAATGCCAGCGGAGTTGAGATCGTCGACGGCTTTGATGGCATGGGCTTGCGGGGTAATGATTCGACCCCGGTCGCGATCACCGATCTGAAGGTCGCCAAGGACACGCTGCTCACTACGCCGGGAGCCGGCGCGGCAATGATACTCGAAGTGGTTTTGCCTTGGTTTTCGGTGGGCACTGCAGCCATGGCCCACGGTTTATGTCGCGCTGCGGTCGCCGCGACGCAATTGCACTTGTCCAATGCTGGTTTTGAACACGATGGTCAGAAGCTGCGCGATCTGCCCAATCTGCGAGCGAGATTGGCGGAGATGAGTTGTCGCACCGAGCAAAGCCGCGCCCTGCTGGGTTTCACAGTTCAGCAGATGCTCGGGCCCGATGAAATGACGCCGCTCTATGTCTTGCAATCACGGCTTTCTGCGCTCGAAGCAGTCCTGCATGTCACCGATTTGGCCATGAAGGCCTGTGGCGGGGCCGCCTTCTCACGTCATTTGCGCATCGAGCAGATGTTTCGCGACGCCAGGGCTGGTTGGGTCATGGCGCCCACGGTGGATCATCTACAAGAATTCGTTGGTCGGGCGTTGACCGGCTTGCCGCTGTTCTCTTGAGGGATGTATCGCGATAATTTTCCGAAGACTACCAAAGCAAAGCAATAGAAGGACCATCGACTGTGAGTGAAGAAACGATTCTGCTGGGGGCGGTGGCCTACGATGCCAAAGTCGTGACGATCTGGGAAGGCATTCGCGAGCACTTTCATAACGAAGGGGCTCCGATGGATTTTGTGCTGTTTTCCAATTACGAACGTCAGGTCGAGCTGCTGCTCAAAGGGCACATCGACTTGGCCTGGAACACCCCTTTGGCCCACGTGCAGGTAAGACAGCAAACCGACAACACGTCGCTCTCGTTGGGCATGCGCGATTCCGATCGAGACTTTCACGCTCGTGTGCTCGTTCGCACCGACGCTGGCATTAAGGAACTAAAAGACCTCGAAGGCAAGACTCTGGCGGTCGGCAGTCGCGACTCGACTCAAGCCCGCATCCTGCCGCTACATTTTCTTCGTGAGGCTGGCGTCGATCTGGAGAAAGTCAACATCATCAAGTTCGACACCGACGTCGGCAAGCACGGCGATACCGGCACCAGCGAGATGGATGTACTCGAAGCGCTCTCCGACGGGCGGGCCGATGCAGGCACCATCGGCGATCTTATTTGGGTCAACGAGCAAGCAGCCGGCCATGTCGATGCCAATTTGATTCAGTCTCTCTGGACTACTCCGCCGTTCGATCACTGCATGTTTGATGCCCTGACCAATCTCGACACGGGTAAGATCGAGCGGTTCAATAAAGCGCTGTTCGGAATGAAGTGGGATGTACCTGAACATCGACGCTTGCTGGAACTCGAGGGGCTCAAGGTTTGGATGCCACCGCGTGAGAATGGCTATGAAAGTCTACAAGCGGCGATTGCCAATCCAACAGTGTGACAAACGAAAGCAAGAACAGTGCAAGACGAAAACGCAGTCCTAGCGATAGATGGTGGCGACTTGCCTTTGGGCGGGGGGCTGTTGACATTGGTTCGCCCCGCCTTGCAGCTCTTGGAAGCAGGCGGAATGCTGGCCGTCAATTCAACCAACGGAGCAATGCGAGACGACTTGCCACGCTGGTGCCAGTTGCATCATCACGAGTATCGCGAGCGGCAGCAGACCGAGCAAGGCTACGATCGGCACTTGATTGCCCGTGGTGATTTGTCAGTGCCTCGAGGTGTACGCGAGACTGGCATCACGCTGCCGCAGCGCGACGGTCACCTGTCGGCCGCAGATGTGCTCAAGTCGATTCCGATGCCCGAGCACGCCGATCCGTCTACCGGTTTCGCTCCCCGCGGTGCCCAAGTCGAGCCAGGCGGGCCGCGCTATCCGTTTACTTTGGTCGACCGGGATCATGTGGCTCCGCCAGAAGTTGCCTCGCTGTACGATCAGGCCATCGCGGCCCAGTGGAACGCGGCCACCGACATTCCCTGGGGCAAGATTCCCAAACTGTCAGACTCCATCGAGCGAGCCTTGGGGCAGGTATTCACCTTTCTGGCCGAGAACGAACTCGCCGCACTTTATCTGCCATCCAAGTTCATTTCGCGGATACACCCGGCGTATGTCGAGACGGCGATGTTTCTTTCCACTCAGATGGCCGACGAAGCGCGGCACATCGACGTTTTTCTCAAACGGGCGCGGGCCGGTGGCGGTGGGCTGGGAGTGTCGTCGGCAACCACTTCGCAGTCGCTGCTTTCGCTGCTGGAGCTGGAAGACTTCACCGAGGCGGCGTTTCTACTCTCGGTGTTGGGCGAAGGAACATTCGTCGATTTGCTTACGTTTATCGAAAATCACGCCCCCGATGAAGTGACCGCCGAAATAGTCCGCAGAGCCCGCAACGACGAAACGCGTCATGTGCATTTCGGCTTGGTCCACGTCCGCCATGCCTTGGCACAAGACCCGTCGCTCTACACGCGACTGGAAGCCGCAGTGCGCAAGCGTGCCGTAAGTCTTGCCAATGTGGGTGGCGCCCCCGAACCTTTGCAAGACGGCCTCACTCTGTTGGCCGCTGGCAGTACTCATCCCAAAGACGTCGCCCGCGGGCACGAAAGTTTTCGGGAACTGCTCCAGACAATGCACACCAGCCGCGTCAAGCGACTAGAACACGCCGGCTTCACCGCCGAGCAAGCCCAATCCTTGTCGGACCTGCACACGCCGAATTTTATGTGATGCAGAGCCGTTGGAATCCAAGCTTCCCTTTAAATTGGTCAATTACTCTCCCCGGAATTCTCGGATGAAAGTTTTTATACGGCGGCGATTTCGGTATTAGTGTTCTGCTGTAAAAGTCGCTGCAGCTTATCGCTGCCGCTTATCGCTGCCGCTTATCGCTGCCGCTTATCGCTGCCGCTTATCGCTGCCGCTTATCGCTGCCGCTTATCGCTGCCGCTTATCGCTGCCACAATGTAAAACAGAACGAGTCTCCTCAATGAAGAAAGCCAAGTGATGGACGTCACATGTTTGGCAAATAAGTATAGCGACGAAGAACGAGCGTTCTTCGAAGCCAATGGCTACCTGATTGTCGAGAATGCGTTGGACAGCGCCATGCAGCAGCGTTTGCTCGCCGCCGTTGATCGCGTGGACGCGCGGGAACGCAGCGAGGATATTCGGGGAAAACTGCTCTCGGTGACCAACATCATTCAGGAAGACGGCGCGTTTGTCGAGTTGATCGACTGTCCGACTACCTTTCCCAAAGTGTGGGGCATTCTGGGCTGGAACATCCATCTCTACCACTCGCACTTGGATGTTACGCCGACCGAAAATGTTCCCGTACAGAACTGGAGCGTCGCTTGGCATCAGGACAGCATGCGCGTCAACGACGAAATCGAATCCAATCCCCGCCCGCGGTTGTCGCTGAAGATCGGTTATTACCTGACGGATGTCAGCCAACCGGGCGGCGGCAACACGTTAATCGTGCCAGGTTCCCACCTCAAAAATGAACTCGACTGTGAACAAGATGGCCAGTCCAATCCGGACGGAGCCGAACCAGTTTGCGTACCAGCTGGTTCCGCCGTGATCGTCGACCGCCGCATCTGGCATTCTCGCAGCGCGAACACGTCAGACTTGTCTCGCAAAGTGATCTGGTACGGTTATAGCTATCGCTGGCTCCGGCCCAAAGACGAGATGACCGTGCAGCATTTGTATCCACAGCTCGCTCCGATCCGGCGGCAAATACTCGGCGCTGGATTGTCGGCCAACGGCGTTTACGACCCCGTGGACGGTGACGTACCGTTGCGGCAGTGGCTGCGCGAACATGATCCCGCAGCTGCCGGGCCTTCGCCTCACGGTCGTTCTCAGTCCCGACCGCCGGCTATGGTCCGCGGAAAAAATCTGGGGAGGAATTAGACGATGCATCCACATAGATCAGTTCCGGGGCATTCTCATGTCTTATCTATAGCCAACTGACAAAAAAAGTCGACAGTCTAGAAACGATATGAGTGGGGAGGAAACTCGCGTACAAAGAACGCAATTCCGGCGGAGCGGAAGGCGACTATACGTCACCCGCACATGTCTGAAAAAACTGTCAGCCTCGGAGTGAAATCCCGCTACGCGTTTATGACACACCAAATTCCTTAAGTGGTTTCGTGGCGTCGCCGAACTTGTCGAGCTTCACGCCCATGACGTCCATCATGCTCAAGTAGAGTCGGCACATTTGGCGATCTGAATCGTCTCGATAGTTGAGGTTCTGGCCGCCTTTGATCCGACCACCTCCCCCGCCGAGCATGACGACTGGCAACTGAGTGGCGTCGTGATGTCCGTTCAACATGCTGGAGCAAAGCATGATCATAGAGTTGTCCAGCGCGGTGCTTTCGCCCTCTTGAATAGAGTCGAGTCGTTTGGCGATATAGGCCATCTGCTCTAAGAAGAACTGATTCACTTTCAACCAGTCATCGGTGTCGTTGTGTGACAGCAAGTGGTGAATCATGTAATCGACGCCCAGGTGCGGGAATCGCAATGTACCGTGATCGTTATTTAGTTTCAGAGTGCAAACGCGAGTTGTATCCGTTTGGAAGGCGAGCACCAGAATGTCGCTCATCAGTCGCATGTGCTCGACGATGTCTTGCGGATAGCCCTCTTTCGGTCGAGGGATGTTCGGTTCGGTTAACGTCGGTCGCCAACCCTGCAATTCTCCTCGCTCACCAGCCCGTTGAATCCGCAGTTCCACTTCGCGAACGGAGTTGAGATATTCATCGAGTTTCTGTCGGTCGCTTTGGCTAATGTTGCGGCGTAGATCCGTGGCGTCATTCAAGACCGCATCCAATACGCTTTGATCTCCGAGTTCCACATTGTCTTTGAAGAGTTGATCAAAGGCCAACGCCGGGTAGACCTCTAACGGAGTGGGGGACGTGGGACTGGACCAAGAGATGTGCGAGCTGTACAGCATGGAGTAGTTTTTGTGTACGGTGGGGTTTGATTTTTCGCATCCGAGGACGAGGCTGGGGACCTTCGTTTTTCTGCCGAGATGCTGAGCGACGACTTGGTCGACGCTGGTACCGGACTGAATGAGACCGCCGGAAGAAAGTGGTGCACCGGACAGCAAGTTGCCAGTTTGCGAACTGTGGATGTTGCCCTTCAACGCCTCCGCATTGTAGAGTCCCTGAATGAATACCATTCTGTCGCGGTAGTCGCTTAATGGTTGCAGGACTTTGCCCAGTTCCATGGAACTGCCCTGCCCTTTTGCCCACCATTCTGATTTGTGATACCCGCATCCGGAAAAGAGTATCGCCATCCGCATGGGAGCTTTGTTGGCGCGTTGGTTGTCCTTACTGTCGCCCCAGACTCGCAACGATTCCAGCCACGGCAGAGCCATGCTCGCACCGAGACCACGGAGCATAGTACGGCGAGTGAGTGAGTTTTGAGGCATGATCTTGTCTCCGCTGATGGTGAAGGAGATCTCAGTTTTGATTTCCGCGAATGTTGCGAAATTGTTTGCTTCTGACGATCGTGTTTACGGCAACGCTAAAGCGAAAGTCGTTTTCGCCGAGCGCTTGTTGCATGGTGTCGAGCAAAGGCTCGTCGCTCAATTGAACAGATCGTCCCAGCGAATATCCTAGCAGCTTGCGACAAAACTGCCTAACAAAGTCGTCGCGGCGTTCACCGACCAAGTAGTTTCTTAAACCGTCAACTCCGCTGATTTGTTTTCCGTCAAAGAGCTTCGTGGAGGTATCGGCTTTGGTTGGGCGGATGCGGCCGAGGGCATCGTATTGTTCGAGTGCAAAGCCATAGGGGTCAATCCGCGCATGGCACTTAGCACATTCTGCTACCGATGTATGCTGTTCGATCAATTGCCGAGCGGTGAGTCCTTTAGGCACTGTCTCTGGTAGCTGAGGAACATTGGCAGGCGGTCGTGGCAAGCGTTCACCGAGCAGCGTTTCCGACACCCAGTTGCCCCGCAGAATCGGGCTGGTCCGCGAGGCACCTGATTGGCTGGCCAAGATTGTCGCCATGGTCAAGATTCCACCGCGGCCTTGTGCTCGCATACCGTCGACTCTGCTCCAGCCGCTAGTTGCTGAATTCGCCAGCCCGTAATGTTTCGCCAATGCCTCGTTTACAAACGTGTGGTCGGAGTTGAGTATGTCCAGGATCGAGCCGTCGTGTCGGAACAGGTCTTCAAAGAAGAGAACGGTTTCTTCGTACATGTCCGACTTTAGATTCGCGAATTCGGGATAGAGTTGTTCGTTCTTGTCGTCGTTCTGATCAAAATCCCGAATGTGGAGCCACTGGCAAGCAAAGTGAATCGCCATTCGCCGAGCGCGCGGATGTGCGAGCATTCGCATCGTTTGTTCGTGGAGGATATCTTCCTTGGTAAGGGTACCGGATCGCGCTATGTCCATGAGTTGTCGATCGGGCAGCGACGACCAGAGAAAGAAGCTGAGTCGATTTGCGAGTTCGACGTTTGTTACCGGACCCGCTTGCTGGGCTTCCGTTGTTTGGGTTCCCGTTGCTTGGTTTTCAGTTGTTTGGTTTTCAGTTGTTTGGGTTCCCGTTGCTTGGGCTTCCGCTGGTTGTTCGAGTCGATACAGAAAGGCAGGAGATGTTAACACTCGCGCCAAGGTCAGCCGAATGGCCTCGTCGTGTGGGAGTGCATTGTCTCGCAGACTGCGATACAGGCTTTCGATTTTCTCTCGCTCGGCCTGTGTTATGTCGCGGCGCCACGATCGCGCCGCAAATTTGACAACCGCCTCTAGGTGTCGCGGTTGGGTTGCGATCAGGCGTTCAAGAAAAGCATCTGCGCGATCGTTAATCGGTTTGCGAAGGGGCTCGAGTTGTTTAACGAGATCCGGGCGGTCCTGCGTTGCGAACTCGGCGAGTTGCTCAAATGCTACTGTCAATTTCAGCGGTTCCTGGCTGACATACAACAGTTCCTCCCAGAGTCTTCCGAGTTCGGATCGTTGTTCTTCGTTCAACATTAATCGCTGAAGTTGGTCGTCTTCGCGATGGAAGAGCGTCAGCGTTACGA
>JBLHLE010000263.1:0-7945 GCA_047620805.1 Pirellulaceae bacterium | reverse complement strand
TCGCCGCTTCCGGGCGCGTGCATGGCGTGGACGCGAAAACCGGGGCGAAAAAATGGGAGCAGCGGTTGTGGCATCGCGCTTCGCTGTCGTCGTGGACGGGTGACGACAAGTCGCTCATTATCGCCAGTGATCGCGACCACCAGAGCAAACAGAACTTCGCCGTGGCGATCGACGCGGCCGACGGGACCGTTGTCTGGCGGCAGCCGGTCGAGTACCTGATCGACTTCACGTTTCCGCTGTTGGCCGGCGATCTGCTCATCGGCTATTCGCTGAACAAGGAAAACGTCGAGCCGGGCGAGAACGACGGCCTCGCGATTCTTCACGCTTACGAGATTTCGGCGGACAGATTAAAACCGGCCTGGACGACCAAACCGCTGGCGCCGATCATCGACACGATCGGCATGGCCATTGACGGGGATTACGTCTACGTCTCCGCGGCCCGCGAGGCGATTTGTCTAAAGCTCGCGACGGGCGAGCCGGTGGCAAGAGTAGAAAACGTCGGCGGAGCCCGCACGCAGACGGCGTTTCTCGCAGACGGGCGCCTGTTCATCCAGCCGGAAGGACGACACGGCGGACAGTCGTTTCTCATGCTCGCCGCGGACGCGAACGCTTTCCGCGCGTTCCCCGCCACCCAGACGGATGGTCGGCTGAACCACCGGGTCGGCAGCGAATTCCAATGGCTGCCACCGCATTCGTGGACCACCGCCTACGCCAACCAGCCGATCGTGTACCCGTTGGTGGATGGTCGCCTGTTCGTACGAGGACTGGATGCCATCTACTGTTATGATTTACGGGCGGGCGATATCAAGTGAGAGACATTTGCGAACACCTAACCCAAACCACCGACAATTTATACAACCGCTCAATAAAGGAACCTAAACATGACGATTCATCGACGTGACGCGCTGAAGGGAATCTCGCTGGGCGCCGGCACCATCGCGTTGGCACCCATTCTGTCCCGCTTGGAAGCACACGCTGCCGGAACCGCGATGACGCCCAAGCGGTTTGTGTTCGTGGTGGAAAGCAATGGCGTGCGGCCCGAACAGATTTCGCCGGTGGGCGTCGAACGCAAACCGCGCGACCAGCGTCCCGGCGGGCCGACGGAATTCGTCGACATTCCACTCGCCGACAAGGACCTGCAATTCTCGCTCGAACCACTGACGCCGTGGAAAGACAAACTGACGATCGTCGAGGGCTTATCGGGCCGCGTCTGCGGTGGCGGACACTCGAACAACTTCATGGCGCTTGGCGCGTTCGGCGGCGGCCGCGGTACTAGTGGCGAAAGTATGGCCGTGCTGGGCGAAACGATCGACGGCGCCTTGGCCAAGACGATCCCCGGCATCTTCCCGCACCTCGGCCTGGGCATGTCGAAGCGTCTGGGGAATAACGTGATCTACAACATCTCGGCTCTGGAAGCCAATCGTCCGCTGCCGACGATGTGCAAACCGGATCAGTCCTACGCCGCGCTGTTCGGCAGTGTCGCCAACGGCGCAGCGAAAGAAGAATTCGCCGCCAAGAACAATTTGCTCGATTTCCTGCGCCGCGATATCAAGAAGGTTAGGGCCGAACTCGTTGGCCAGGAACGCGAGCAGTTCGACGCTTATCTCGAATCGTTCGAGACGCTCCGCAACCGCCAGAGCCGGCTGAACGAAATCGAACACACGTTGCGCGAGAAGGGTCCGACACCGAACGATAAGTACACGTCGGAGGTCGAAACCGATCGGCTCGACGCCCAGTTCGACATTGGCGCGGCGGCCCTGATTTGCGGACTAACCAACGTGCTCACGCTATCGTCCGCCGCAGGCATCCGCGACTTTGACGTCACGTTCAACGGCCTTGGCATCAACCTCGACAAGCACTCGATCGGCCACGGCAAGAGCTTCAAAGACAAGAAATGGGATGAACTCTACAACATCATCCGCCGCTACCACATGGATCTGGTCGCCGGCCTCGTTCGGAAGCTGCAGGCCGTGCCGGAAGGCGATGGCACGATGATGGACAACACGGTAATCGTTTACCTGAGCGACGGCGCGGAATCCCACCACAGCCGTTGCTGGGAATGGCCGATGATCGTGATCGGTAACATCGGCGGCAAGCTGAAGACCGGCCGCTACGTCGATTACCCCGGCTACGGCAACAAGGGCCACCGCACGACGGCCAACATGTACGTCACACTGCTACAGCTTGCCGGTTCCCAACGCACCAGCTTCGGCACGCCCGACCCCAACCTCAAAGACTTCGACCAGCATGGCCCGCTGGAAGAACTGCTGGCGTAGCAAGGATTGCCATAACATGTGGGCGAGCCCAGTTGTGAGCCTCGTCCGATCGCGCGAAACTCGTCGATGAGGGGGCGGAAGGGGGACGGAAGGAGTTTCGCCAGCTTGCCGCAATATAGTCAAGTCGACTCAACCCGTTGCTTCGATTCTCTCCAACGCTAAGTCGATTAGGGGATTTCGTTGAACCTACATTTGGTTGTTTCACTAGCCCCGCCAGCTTGCCGCAATATTGGCTTGCGACCCCTTTCCGTTTCTCAACTACGACGTGATTCGCCCGTGAAGGAGCTATGCGTACGCTTCATCGTCCGATGCGAGTTCCAATGCCCAACGTAGACAAATCGCAGCGGCAAAAGTCCGGCGGTGAGGCACTCCCCCGCTCGGATCAAATTGATTCAAGTCACTTCCGATACTTGTCAAGCCGAACGGCAACGCGTTCAAAGGATGGATCAAAAGAATAGCCAAAGTATTCTCTTAACATACTCGAATCGCCTTTCCGTTGGTGAGGCTGGGCGATGTGGCCGAGAAATGCATTGCCATTGCAAACATGTCACCAAAACGTCACCCGTGACATCCTCATCAACGAAAAAAGGACTCGCAGCGATTTGCCGAAAGTCCTTAACTCATTTAGTGCGGGAAAGAGGACTTGAACCTCCACGGGGTTGCCCCCACTAGCCCCTCAAGCTAGCGCGTCTGCCAATTCCGCCATTCCCGCAGCGTTGGTACTAACTAATTTAAGTCATTTTGTTGTTTCGTCAACAGGTTGATGAAGGTTTGGTCTTTTCTCGGATTTGGGCGGTATTTGTCGCGATTCGTAATGCGGCAAGTGAAAGTACGGCTGCGCTTTCGCGTGCTGGTGACGCTTTCCAGCGCGAGCACTCGGCCAATTCCCTACCGCGTTGCCTTAGCCCCGACGCCTCAGAAGCGCTAAGCTGATGTCGACAGCGGGCCGTACGGCGGCGGAATCTAGCAGGACTTGAATATACGTCACCAGGTCCTCCACCGATTCGTCCTGTCCCTTGTGCGCCAAGTGCTCGATGGCACGCTCAATCGTCGGACGATCGTCATCGTCTAATACCTGACGAGCTCCCGCGCTGACCAGCAATAGCATTTCTCCGTGTTTCAATTCCAACTTCTTCTGTCGATAAATCTGGTCGGGCTGAACGCCCAATGGTGTCGGTTCAGTGCTCAACCGCTCGTAACCTCGGCGATGAATCCGAAACAACTCGACCGTGCCAGCCGACGCGAATTCCACATCGCCAGTTTCCGGTTGCACTCGAACAAATCCCAAATTCGCGAACTGATCGCCACAGGAAGCGGTCCACACCGAGTCGTTCAGCTGATTCAGAAACTGTTTGGCGCTGCCACAGTTGGGAGCAAGCGCTTTCAGCGCTCCTTGCAGCGATGCCAAAGTCAACGCCGACTCGACGTTTTCACCTTCCGCATCCAGCACAGTTGCCGCCAAAGTACCGTCGTTCAAAATCGCCCAATCGTGAGCCGCCCCGCCGACCACTTCTGTCTGCGAAGTCCAACCCGCGATTTCCCAATCGTCGACTAGCGGTGGAAAGTCCGGCAGGCGGTCGAATTGCCAGTCGGCAGCCGATCGCAACTTGCGCTCTTGGACACGACTCTCCAGGCTGTGCTGCAACAGGATCTCGCGTTCCAAATCACTGGAAATCCTTCCCGCGATAATCTCGGCGAGTTCTGTATGCTCTTCTGTAAAATCACGTTTCGCCTTCGAGAAGAACCAGAGCGTTCCAAGTGGACTGGTTGGAGTCGAAACGGGAACGACCATCGCCGACGGGAAATCTTCCGGCGACTTCCACTGAGGTAGCAAACTTGTGTCTTCCAAAACCACGGCGTGACCGATGAGAGCTTCCAGATCCGCAACCGACCCGCGCAACTCGCGAGCGGAATCGAGGAACTTTTCGCGGGCGATCCCAAAACAGGCGCGGAGCTTCAATTGGCTTGTTGCATCATCGAGCATATACAACGCGGCGGCGTCGCAATCGAGGCGACGTGAACCAACTCGAAGAATCGCTTCCAACCGCTCGGCTAAATGTGCTTCTTCATCGGGCCGAGTCGAAACGGGAATCGCCGTCGCCAACTCCGCTTCGCGCTGCCAAATCGCAAAGTGGGCGCGGTGTAATTGATTGACCAAACCACCGATCGACTGCGCTAGCGAAGTCGATTGTTCCAGCGCCAAGGGCCAGGTAATACCCTGCGAAGCGAGCGACTCAACAGCCGGCCGCTGCATAAACATCGTACCGCTGGCGCCGTCCTCTTGCCCAAAGTCAGCGGACCAGTCAGACGTATCGCTATCCGCCCTGTCGCTGGAATACCCGAGCGACCAGCCGGTCACTTTGGCAAACGCATCGCAAACGTCGGGCAGACCTGGTAGGTCCTCGATCTTCGGATGAATGACTTCGTTATATTCTTCTTCCGTGTGCAGCTTCAAAAAGCTGGGCGTATTATTGGCCACTCGTTCCGCCGTTCTCTTCAATGGACTGCGATACTTACTAATTTACTTAATAGCAAGCAGGCGCGTCCTGGTCGTGAAACTTTGGAGCCCATCCAGGGGCGAGTTAACCTTCCTTGACCGCGCTAATGATTTCCATAACGGCCTTCTGACCGTCGCCGAAAAACATCAACGTGTTTTCCGCTGCGAACAACGGATTGGGAATCCCGGCAAATCCGGGACTCAAACTTCGCTTGATCACAATCACCGTCCGCGCTTTATCGACATCGATGATCGGCATCCCGTAAATCGGACTGTCTTTTTCCGTCCGCGAAACAGGATTCACTACGTCATTAGCACCGATGACGATGCAGACATCCACCTGTTCCATCGTCGGATTAATGTGGTCCATTTCCTTCAGTTTGTCGTAGTCAATATCAGCTTCGGCAAGCAGCACGTTCATGTGACCAGGCATCCGCCCGGCCACGGGATGAATCGCGTACTCCACCGTAATGCCGCGCTCTTCCAACAGCTTGCCCAAATCGCGAACCGCGTGTTGAGCCTGAGCAACGGCCAAACCGTAACCGGGTACGATCACCACTCGCTGAGCTGAATCGAGCAACATCGCCACGTCGTCCGCCGACGTTCGCGTTACCGTCTTGTAGATCTCTTCCGCGTCGCCACCCGAGCCGCCAGCATCCATCACGCCAAACAAGACGTTGGACAGCGATCGGTTCATGGCTTTGCACATTAAGTTGGTCAGGATGATCCCCGACGCCCCGACGAGCGACCCCGAAATGATGAGCACGTCGTTACTCATCACAAACCCGGTCGCGGTCGCAGCCAAACCCGAATACGAGTTGAGCAACGCAATCACAACCGGCATGTCCGCTCCACCAATCGGATTGGTCAGAAAGATGCCGAGCAACAATGAGGCCATTACGATCATGACGTAAAGTGGTAGGGGAAATGTCGTTGTCCCCATCGCAATCACCAGAACAACGAGACCCAGCGCGATCACGGCATTGATCGGCTGCTGAAACGGGATCCGGATCGGCTTCTTGAAGGCTTTGAGCTCTTGCAACTTTGCAAACGCGATGAAACTGCCCGAGAAGGTGACAGCTCCGATCAAGCCCGAGATTCCAGTCGCCAGCAACTCCGGCGTGCCCATGGCGATGTCCGCCGCGATGTCAGCCGCGAAAATTGACGCGACCAATGCGCCGCCGGCAACAACGACAGAAGCCAAGCCACCGAAACCATTAAACAACGCCACCAATTGCGGCATCGATGTCATTTGGATCCGAATGGCAAACACGCCACCGATTCCCGCTCCAATGATAACTCCGACAACGATGAAGACGTAACCTTCAACACTCGAGTCGAGCAGCGCCGCACCAACGGCAATCGCCATACCAGTGGCACCGAAAAAGTTCCCCATCAGAGCCGTCTTCGGATGCGTCATCTTCTTCAATCCGAAGACGAAAAACACCGAAGCGACCAAATAGGTCAACTTCAATAAGATCTGTATAGTTGCTGAATCCATGGTAATTCTCCGCTATCGCTTCTTAAACATGGCTAACATGCGGTGAGTTACCAGGAACCCGCCAACGACGTTTATCGTCGCCAAAATGACGGCCAACATTCCTAGTGTCGATGCTAAAAAACTTGCTCCACCCGCGACAATGACTGCGCCGACCAGCGTAATGCCGCTGATCGCGTTCGAGCCCGACATCAACGGTGTATGTAAAGTTGCAGGAACTTTCGTAATGATTTCAAAACCAACGAAAATCGCAAGGATGAAAATCGTCAACCCCGCTAACATGACGACCGTCTTGGAACTGAGCGTCGTCTTCTCCGCGGGGGTGACATCTTCACCACCATTCAGATCCAGTTTTGTATCTGGAGTCGCGTCACCGCTGTCTGGCGATGCCGATTTGGGCGTTTCGCTGTTCGGTGTTTCGCTGTTTGGCGTTTCTGCGTCTTGTGCTGGTAGCGGCAGGGCAACCAGTGCCACGACCAACAGCAGTAAAGCGGTCCATTTGAAATAGGCGTGCATTAGGACTGATCCTTATTCGAATCGCTGGAAGAGTCATCCGAAGACGAGTTGTCATCGCTGGCTTCCGTCGCATTCCCGTCCGATTGATTTTCTTTTATGTCTTCTTCAGGTTTGGTCAGAGGCTCGAGTTTGAGGATCTCGCGAACGCGGTTGTTGACAACTTCGCCTTCGTGAGCCACTAACGTATCAGCGATGATCTCGTCACTGAGATCGAGATCTAGCTTGCCATCTTTGATCATATTCAACAGAAACTTGGTGACGTTGCCCGAGTACATCTGGCTGGCGTGATTGGGGATTTCGGCCGAGATGTTCGTGGGGCCGAGTATATTGACACCGTTGTGGTTGACTACCTGATCGGGGGCACTCACCTCACAGTTGCCACCGCGTTCGGTCGCCAAGTCGACGATGACGCTGCCAGGCTGCATTCGTTCGACCGCTTCCTTCGTGACCAGCAACGGAGATGGCCGACCGGGAATCGCGGCGGTCGTGATGACGACGTCTTGCTCGGCGACGACATCGGCCATCAGTTCGCGCTGTCGTTTGTAAAACTCCTCGCCCATCGCTTTGGCGTAACCGCCCTTATCTTCCGACTGGCCGGCGTCCAGATCCAATTCGACAAACTTTCCGCCGACGCTCTCTACTTGTTCGCGACACGCGGGACGAACGTCGTAGGCAGAAACGACCGCTCCGAGTCGCTTGGCGGTGGCAATCGCCTGTAGACCCGCTACGCCCACCCCAATAATGAAGACTCGAGCGGGCTTGAGAGTTCCGGCCGCCGTTGTCATTAAGGGGAAAATCTTGGGCAACTTTACCGCGGCCAATAGAACGGCTCGGTATCCTGCGATCGTCGACATCGACGAGAGGATATCCATGCTCTGAGCGCGAGTGATTCTGGGAATCAATTCCAAGGCCATGACGGTAGCCCCGCTGCCGGCCAGCGCTGCGATCGAATCGGCGGCGCCGAGCGGGTCGCACATACCGATCACCGTTTGGTCGCGGGACAGCCGTGGCAGGTCTTGCTGTCCCTGGTCTTGATTGGCGCCAAGGCAGCGAACTTGGAGCACGATGTTAGCGGCAAAGATCTCGTTGCGGTTGTCCGCGATCTTGGCGCCTTTGTCCTGATACATCTGGTCAGTGAACCCAGCTGCAGCACCGGCC
>JBLHLE010000262.1:0-7956 GCA_047620805.1 Pirellulaceae bacterium | reverse complement strand
CGCGTGGGTGGTTCAGCTGGTCGGCGAGCGGCTGCCCAAGGTCCCGCCCGGCGTGCCACCGCTTCCGGAGACTCCGCCCGACGGACTCAGCGTGCGCGAGATCACCGAGCGGCATCGTCAGGATGCAGCCTGTGCCGGCTGTCACGTCCGCATCGATCCCTACGGCATGACGCTTGAACAATTCGACGCCCTCGGCCGACTGCGGCCCGCCAAAGATCTGAAGCCTGGTGATGCCAGGGCAACCACGCGTGACGGCGTCGAGATCGATGGCTTCGCCGGCCTGCGGGACTACATCGCCGGCCCGCGGCGCGAGGACTTGCTGCAGGCGCTCGCTCACAAACTGACGGGCTACGCGCTGAGCCGCGCCGTGCAGCTTTCCGATCGGAAGCTGGTCGACGAACTGACGAAGACCATGGTCGACGGCGGCCGCTGGTCAGATGTCTTGCTCATCATTGTCCGCAGCGAGCAGTTTCGCTGTATTCGCCCGGCGGCAACCGCGGCCGCCACATCCCCTGACCCAAACTAAAGGACCTTCCCATGCCCACCACACCTTCTCCCAACATTTCGCGACGCACCCTGCTGCGTGGGCTCGGCGTTTCGATGGCTCTGCCCTGGCTCGAATCGCTGCCGTTCGCTTCGGCTGCCGTAACGAACGCCGCCGATCAGCCGCCGACCCGCACGCTCGTCACCTTCACCGGCATGGGCTTCCACTCGAATCACTGGTGGGCCAAAGGAGAGGGCGCCGGTATGGAACTCGGGCCCTGCCTGAAGCCGCTCGAGCCCTGGAAGGAGCGGCTGGTCTTCCTTCGTGGTCTGTGGAACGAACAGGCCAACAACGGCGTCATCCATTGCATGCAAACGGGGAACATGCTCAGCGGCGCACCGATGTCGAAGACCGCGGTCCGCACGGGCGTCAGTTTCGACCAGTTGATGGCGCAGCGGATCGGCGACCGCACCCGAATCCCTTCGCTGGTGCTGGGCTGCGAAGGACCGATTCCGGGCCTCCAGGACGGGCATCCGTTGCTGTATAGTTCGCATATTTCGTGGAGCACGGCGGTGTCGCCGGCCTGGACGGAAACGCGTCCGGCGCTGGCCTTCGACCAGCTCTTCCGCACCGAGCCCAACCGCGGCGACCGCCGAGTCGTTGACGCCGTGCTCGAAGACGCCCGGTCGCTGCGGCAGCGACTCTCCGTCTCGGACCGACAGCGGTTCGAGGAGTATCTCGGCAGCGTTCACGAGATCGAGGGACGAATCAAGCGGGCCGGACAGAAGCGCGAGGCCGGCGGCTGGACGCCGAGCCTGACCGCCCCCGATCGCCCGCGGCCAGCTGACGGGATTCCCGCCGAGATCCCGGACTACTGGAAGCTGATGAACGATATCGTGCTGCTGGCCTTTCGCACCGACACCACCCGGATCGCGACCCTCAAGTATTGCAACGATGGCTCCGCCGAAACCCACACTCACTGCGGCGCCAAAGATCAGCATCACCAGATGGCCCACACTCAGCCGCAGGAACTCATCCCACTCAACCAGTTCTTCACGTCCCAGCTCGCCTACCTCTGCGAACGGATGGCGGAAGTCAAGGAAGGCGATCGCACGCTGCTCGACAACACGGCCATCATGCATTGCTCGAGCATGCTGCACGGCAACCATGACGCGAAGCAGTTGCCGATCGTCCTGCTTGGTGGGGCGGGCGGCAAACTCCGCGGCGGCCGCGTGCTCGACTACCTCAATTCGCCCAACCGGCGCATGTGCAGCCTGTTCCTCAGCCTGATGGAGTGGGGCGGCTTGGAACTCGACCGCTTCGGCGATTCGACAGAGCGGTTGACGGGCATTTGATCGGGCTCTCTATGACTTGTGAACGAGATTTTGCAAAGAGAACAAACAAATAGCCAACCGTCTTGTTGAGCGAACTCAAGTAACTTGCGCGTCTGGTCAAAAAAGTCGAACGACCGCGAAGCTCTTTGAAAATCTGGTTTTAGATTGTACTCGTTGAGCATTTCTCGGCTGACGTGAACGTGACAAGTCGAGTTCGAGACATCGCAGTTCGCCAATTTTCGCAATCAGCGCGTACCGCGATAACAGAAGACCAAGCCAAAGCATCCACAGCTACGCCGCTTTACGGTGGTAATAGTTCAGCATCCCACCGAGGCGCTGCTTACACACCAGTTCACCATCACACTGCCCAACATCGTCGCCCGGGTGGATGATCTTGTGGCCAATGCCTTGGTGGTTTCTTTCCTGGTGATAATGAACGAGATATTCGTTGACAGCTTTGCGGAGCGTTACTTCCCCGAAGAAGATCATGCGGTTGAGGCATTCGGATTTGATGCTCAAATCAGAAGACCGTAGCCGTTGGCGAGAAAGCTCACGAGCTTCGGCCAAAGGAATGCCCTCACCGGCTTCCATTTGCTCGATAGCAATTTGAATAGCCGCTATATCTTCCTGTTTTTGCAGTGCCTTCATGGCCCGTTCGTGAGTATCAGAATCAACGATCACAAACACCTTGTGTGTATCAGGATGCTCCACCCGTAGCGGCTGGCCAGCTTGGGCGTCGATTTGCTTCGTAAGATCGGTAGTGAGCTTGGGAGTCATGAATATATTGTACCATACGGCCGATTTACAGGCCAAGGGAAACGGTGTTATTTGATCACGCTACAGCCTCACGCTGCACTTGCTTCAACGGGCGATTGGCCCAGTTTGCCAGTTTTGTCTGCCGTTGCCCTAGATCACCTGAAACTCTTGCTGAATATCCGCTTTGACCGCATCGATCGCACGCGAAAACTGCCGGCGTGACTGCTCTCGAACGATCATTGATCGATCTTCCGTCGCGGCACCTGGATCAATTGTCGCCATCGAAAACGGTTGGCTTGGCATTCCGTCAATCAGGAGCCGGCAATAGGCGGTGTACTTCGGCAGATTGGCAAGATCTTCCGGCTTAATCTCGCCGACAAATTTGCTGAGCTGCCGCGATAAGAATTCAGCATCATTAATGCCCACTTGAAAATAGATCGTGGATCCGACGTTACCAAGTACCGCATTGGCAATATCATCATCAATCTGTCGCAGGAACTAGTGAGCCATCACGATACTTGCGGGCCGCGCTGAGGATCGTCGGGTGAAAGTGAACAAAGGTACCAAATCCGTCATAGAAACCTTCAAGTGGGTTGGGCAATGCTTCATCGGACAAGTCCTAGTTCCAAAACGGCAAGGCTTCCTTCTGGATGTCGATCGCCCGAATGATGTCACAATAGTTCGCTCGCCCCTTTCCATCAGAGTCAGAAACGATGTACTCAAACCAACCGTCGTACGAAGATAGTTGTTCGTCGAAGCGAAATTGACCGCTAAACGTACTTTCGTCTTGGATTCCAGGCGTAGATAAATCATCGACCGTCAATTCATGCAATGGGGCGCCGAATTTAGCCAGCGCATCATAGACCTTTTTTGCATTTTGGCTATCAGCACGCACCCAAATGTCGAGATCGCCTGTTGCACGTGGATACCCGTGTGCCGCCATGGCGTAGGCCCCGACGAGAAGGAATTCAACTTCTATTTCGGATAGTGCGGACAACATGTCTTTGAAGTCGGGGTTGAGCAACATTCGGCTCCTTGAAAGCCCAGGCGGAAAGAGTCAACGGCCAAACCATCATTAGTCGTTCGACTGGTGTGGCGTCGGGTACGCCAGCATCAGTCCCTCCGCAACGACGGCCACAGTATTCACCAGTTGAACGGATGGCCATTATGGAACTCCGTGCCATGCGAGATTGGAGCAAGGCAGAAACCGCTCGTCGTTTGTTCGTCTCTGACGAAACGATCAGAAGTTGGCTTCGATGTGCCGATGACGACTCGCTACTTCAAACGACGACACCTGTGAATCGGTTCCCTGATTCGCGGTGTTCGAGATTCGGCCCACGTCCGGGCAAGTTACCACAGCATTGGACGCCACCATCAAAAAGGAAAATGCTAAGCCCAAGCACATCATAGTCGATCGAGGAAGCGAGTTCGATTGCGACCACTTCAAGAAGGCGTGGTGTGAAAATCGAGAAATCAAACCTCGCTTTGGTGCCGTTGGCAAGCATGGCAGTATTGCCGTAGTCGAACGATTCCACCGAACATTCAAAGAGATCTTGCGACTGACTACGATTCCCGAAGAACAGTCTCAGTACGAGCAAGAAGCACAACGCATCGTTGACTGGTACAACGAGCATCGCCCGCATATGACTCTTGAAGGCAAGACGCCCAACGAAGTCTACGTCTCTCGCGAAGCAGCGAATGAGCAACCTCGTTTTGAGCTACGCAAGCTTTGGCCTCGTGACTCGCCTTGTGCAGAACCACAAGTCGAAATTGAAGGTGAGCCTGGCGATCCGATTCTGCTAGATCATGACCGAGCCTCTTACACCGAGCCTCTTACACCGAGCCTCTTACACCGAGCCTCTTACACTGAGCCTCTTACACTGGGCCTCTTGCACCGAGCCTCTTACACTGAGCCTGTTGAAACTTGCCATCTGCGATAGTAACGCACATACGACCGACAAAATCGTCTTGCCCAACGCCATAGAACTATAAATTTACCTGGCATCCATCCATCAATACTGATACGATATGGGTCGCATGTAATTCTGTCTGAACGTAAAATCAGGTGGTCGGAAATGTTGATGCGAGCCCACAACGATTGATTCTCCAGGATGGATTATCGATCGGACCTACGCCAACTAGATCGTCCTACTTAGTCAAAGAAACGACCATGCTTACGATTCTCGGACACCCGGAGAAGAAGACAGGTTTTTGCGACGGCTTATCTCGCCGCAGTTTTTTGCAAATCGGTGGAGCTGCAATGGGCGGACTTGCGCTGAACGAAATTCTGGAGATGGAAGCTCGCGCGGGCATCGGAAGTTCTGACAAATCGATCATCAATATCTATCTTCCGGGCGGGCCCTCACATTTAGATATGTGGGACCTCAAACCAAACGCGCCGGTCGAGATTCGAGGTGAGTTCAGCCCGATTAGTACCAACGTGCCGGGCGTTCAGATTTGCGAGCTGTTTCCAAAGATTGCCAAGATCGCAGACAAGTTGATCTTCGTTCGTTCACTTTCAGATTCCGACGGTGGACACGACGGCTACCAGTGCATGACGGGTCGCCGCCGCGCCGACCGTGGTCCCACGGGCGGTTGGCCGAACGCGGGGGCTTGGGTGTCGAGACTGGCTGGGCAAGCAAACGAAGCAGTGCCGCCAAGCTTGGCGATGATGTATACCACGGGTGAGCGTCGCTGGGGCGATCCGCAGACGGCGGGTTTCTTGGGTCCGATGCACAACCCGTTCAATCTGGTGGGCAAAAAGGCTCGCGACAAATCCGAGAACATGGTGCTACAGGGTATCACGCTGGAACGGTTGCGCGACCGGAATCTGTTGCGTTCGTCGCTCGATCAGTTCCGACGCGATATCGATTCTTCCGGCCAGATGGAAGGCGTCGATGCGAACTTGCAACAGGCGGTGGGAATTTTGACCGACTCCAAACTAGGCGATGCACTCGACCTTTCCAAAGAAGATCCACGGATCGTCGCCCGCTACGGCAAAAGCGACGAGAAATTCCAGCGCGATGGCGCTCCCAAGATGGTGGAAAACTTCTGCATTGCGAGACGATTGGTCGAAGCTGGAGCGCGATACGTCGCGTTGAATTATAGCCGCTGGGACTGGCACGGCGGCGACGGCATGAATTTCCCACGCTCGCGGCAAGAGTTTCCGATGTTGGACCAAGCTCTCTCGGCGCTCATCACCGATTTGCACGAACGGGGCTTGGATAAACACGTGTCGGTAGTGATGTGGGGTGAGTTCGGTCGCACGCCGAAGATTAACAAAAACAACAGCCGAGACCATTGGCCGCGTGCGAACGCCGCAGTTATGGCGGGTGGCGGCATGCGGACGGGACAAGTTATCGGCGCGACCAACAAGTACGGTGAGGAACCCACGCAACGTCCTGTCAAGTTTCAGGAAGTGTTTGCCACGCTGTACCACAATATGGGACTTAACGCGCACCGCGATCGCATCTTCGACCGTTCCGGAACACCCCGTTATCCCGTCGATCCAGGTAACGAGCCGATGCAGGAGTTGGTCTAGAAGATTCGGCACTCCGTTCAAAGCTAACGCGAAGACGAATATCAAAACGCGCAGATGCAGAAAGAACCGATGACCTGTTTTCGGCTAATAAATCTGACCGCAGTCGCACTGATTACAGTCGCGCTGAATACAGTCGCACTGATTACAGTCGCGCTGCTTACAGTCGCACTGATGGCAGCGACAGTTTGGACGTCACCACTATTGGCGGCCGATCCGGATCCCGCAGCGGTCGAGTTCTTTGAAAAGAAGATCCGTCCCGTTCTGGCTGAACGCTGTTATCAGTGTCATTCAACGGCGGCCCGAGAGAAGAAGAAACTTAAAGGCGGTTTGCTGCTCGACACCCGCACTGGCCTAACGGCGGGTGGCGAAACGGGACTGGCGATAATTCCGGGGCAGCCGGCCAAGAGTCTTCTGCTGATGGCGCTGCGCGGCGAAGGCGATGCGAGCCAGATGCCCCCGAAAGGAAAATTAAGCGACGCAGTGATTGCTGATTTCGAAAAGTGGATTCAAACGGGAGCAGCGGACCCACGCGACGACGTTGCCAAACCGCCGATCGCAATCGACTGGGAAGAAGCTCGACGGTTTTGGGCGTTCCAATCTCCAACCATGCACGACGCGCCCAGTGTGCAAGACGGGAATTGGCCGAACAACGACATCGACTATTTCATCCTGGCCGAGTTGGAAAAGCAACAGCTCAAGCCGGTGCGATCGGCAAGTAAGCGCGAGTTGATTCGGCGAGCGACATTTGATTTGACTGGGCTGCCTCCAAAGATCGAGGAGGTCGATGCTTTTGAAAAAGACAGCTCGGCACAGTCCTTCGAGAAAGTGATTGACCGGCTGCTTGAGTCGCCGCATTATGGCGAGCGGTGGGGAAGATATTGGCTGGATGTGGCACGCTACGCCGACGACAAAGCACTGGCGTTCGCCAATCCCTGGCCGCATGCCTGGCGATATCGCGATTGGGTCGTAAAGGCGCTGAACGACGATATGCCGTACGACCAATTCGTGCGGTTGCAGCTGGCTGGTGACCTTTTGGCCGAGCCCAAAACCGATTATACGCAGCGGCTGGCGGGACTTGGCTTTCAAGGGCTTGGGGCGGTTTATCATAAGGGATCTGTTGCCGAACAGGTGACGGCGGACGAGTTGGATGACCGCGTCGACACTCTCTCGCGCGGTCTGCTGGGGCTGACCGTTGCCTGCGCACGCTGTCACGACCACAAGTACGATCCCATTCCGACTCGCGACTATTACTCACTCGCCAGCGCTTACAACGGAGCGGCTTGGAACGAAGTTGCGATGGCACCGCCCGAAGTGATTGCCGCTTACAACGAAGGTCAGCGTCGCATCAAGGAACAGGACGATAAGATTCGCAAGTGGTTTCGCGATATCAGCCAGCGCGAAGGTTGGCAGCGGTTTAGCGAAATCAGCAAGTACATGCAGGTCGCTTGGCGGATGAACGTATCGCAAGCCAAGGGTGTGAAGATCTTGGACGAAGATATTGCGAAGCGAGAGAACCTTCATCCATACTTTGTGACTCGCTTTCGAGAGTTCCTCAAACCGGATCGCATGAACGAAGCCGTTAAGCGGTTTCCGCAACTCAAGGCGTGGTTCGCCATCGAATCGAAGGGCCTGAATATTGTCAAATATGAAGACGCAGTTGTTCCAGATGCCATCCGCAAGATTGCGCTCGACGTGCAAAAGCTGGCGGAAACGTCGCTGCAGCGTCGCGACGAATTAACTCGCCAATACGAAGAAGCTCTCGCGGAGGCCAAAAGCGATGAAGAAAAGAAAAGCGTCAAACGATCGCCGCTGGAAAAGGAACACGAGCAGTTGCTCAAAAA
>JBLHLE010000261.1:0-7967 GCA_047620805.1 Pirellulaceae bacterium | reverse complement strand
TCCCGTGATCGCTACTGAGTTGTTCTACTCAAGCTCCTGCAATGTGGACGTCACGACGAACTTCTTGGCGTCGTTCAGCTTTTTCGCGATGGGGTTGTCGGCGGCAGCATTGGAAAAACCGCCAGAGAACATTTCGTAGGTACTTCGACCAAGCAGAAGGTCAGACGGCTCGGTCATCGCCTCTTCCATCACTTTGTGCGATAACGTCATCCCAACAGTTGCGAGCCCAGCCCCCCTACTTGAACCCGCCCGACCTCTTCTTCATCAGGACTGCTTGGTGCTTGTATGGCGCCATCAAGGGTCACAAAAGTCACAAAGGTCAAAATGGCAAGGTCCCTCATGTTGTATTCCCGATAGAATGCGCTACGGGCCGGGCGATTCGCTGAAATGCTTCTGCATCGGCTCGAAGTAGTGGGTCGCCCAGCCGGGTTCGTGACTGGCTTGATCGTCCGGGACGTTGGAGTGAGTAAGTGTCACTTTGGTCCCGCCATCGACTGCCTCAAGGACGACTTCGATTTGTGAATCTGCGTCGGTGTCTTTGTAGCTTGATCCCCGCCAAGGCTGAACGATGTGTTTGGCGGGTTCCAGTTGGAGATTCTTGCCGCTGATGTAACCGTTCCACGCATCAAAAGAGTCGCCTACGTTCGCCGTGGCGTGAGCGGGACTGCCGGTCATCTTCGTATGGCCGTCGCTGTCCAGCCACGCCTCGTAGATCGCTTCGGGCGAAGCCGGAATGATGGCAGATACGGTAAATTTAATCGTCATGCCGTAGGTACTCCATGAATGGTTGGCCTTCAAATTCCACGTGCGTGTCAGCCTCTTTCGTTTCCAAGTTCGTGAAATGTTGGTCGTATACGGTCGCCCGTTCATGCGCCAGTGGAGTTGAGCAGTAGCAAAGCTCGCTCCAGCGCACGACACCGGAGCCGTCGATCCGGGCTCTGTTCATCGACGCTACGATCTCTTGCCCGTCCGGTCGCTGATTCGCAATCGAACCATCCGTGAGCTTCTCAAGAAACTCGGCAGACGTGTCGGCCCTGAACTGAGCGTTTACGACGTAAATCACAGCATCAACCTTCCTGAGTGAATGACAGTGTAAACGGTGAAGTCAATTGCCATGCCTCAAATCCTGTGTTAACAGCGATGTTCATTGTTCGTTGTTTATCGAGACCACCGACTGATCGGCTCGAATCTTGGACCGAATGGACAGCCTTGGCCGGTTTCCAAGAGCTGCTTTAAGCCAATGAGGAAGTAGCCCCACTTGCGTGCTACAATGATGCATGAGCTCGCACTCCGTTCGCCAACCACAGTGCTTAAAGACCAGAACAGTTTCACCGTCTTGATTGGCGATATCAAAATGACCTCATCTGTGAACGACCGCCTAGAATATCGCCTCTTTGCCGAGTTGCCGACGAACGATGACCCACTGACCGGCGTGCATCATCCAGTGACCAGACTGACCGGCAATGACGGCTCCAACCGTTGCTCCGAACTTCTGGATATCCTCGGGTGCGGTCTTCTCAAGTTCTTCGTCACTCAATTTGTCGAGCAATGCGAGCGTAGCAGCACGCTGCTCTTCCATCAGCTTCAGGTATTCATCCTTCGTACAAAACGCACCTGCGTCGTCGCAGCCAGCAGCCTCTTTATTGTGCTTGTCGGCAAAACCATCGGGCAATGCGGGCATCGAATCGGGGCACACCATGTTGTTGAGATTGTGTTCCGCCGTGATGAGATGGCCTAGTTGCCATGCGATGTGGTTTGCATTTGGCACGGGACGGCGCATCAAATCTTCATCGGTTAGGTCGCCGAGGTAGCCCTGAACGACGAAAGCCGGGAGGTTCAGTTCGTGTTTGATTTGGGTAGCGATGCTCATGGTTTTGCCCTTGAATATGGGAATTGATTGAATCGTTGTCCGTCAAACTCGGCGTCTGAATCAGCTTCTTGGGTTTCCAAGTCCATGAAACATTGGTTCGACCCGGAAGGAGTGGCTTACGTTGCACGCATTCGATTGTTTCGCGGATTGTGCTCCAACTCGCACAATCCGAGTTCTTCCATTAGCGGCGGAACGTAGACGCCGAATCGCCCTCGAAAACCTTTCTTGAGGCCATACCAGCCGCCGACAGGGTTCTCAGGGGAACGCCCCCAAGCCTCGACAGTGCCCTCTTTTGCGGGCTTCTGCTCGTCGGCTCCACCTAATGCTATCCAGTCGCCATGCTCTTTGAGCATCGCATGAAGGTCTTCAATACAACGTGCGTCGTAGTGAAGAATTGTCTTACCCACGGTGCAAACTAGAATCGGAATCCCGTCCCTTGTGTCTGCGTGCATGGTGAACTCTGCTTTGCCAGGCGGCGTCTTGAGTTGCCACGGATCATCTTTGGTTCGATTGAGGTTGAGCATGAGTTTTCCTTTCGGTCTTCAGGTTTCTCAGCGGCGATTTTAAGACATTCCGAAAACTCGTCGAATGTCGGTTGGAGGTCGGGGATGGAACGGGTAATGAGTGGCGTCAGCAGTCCGGTAAACTCCTCAGTCATATCGAATCTGACTTTGCCATCGGGTTGTTGTGCAAGCAAATACGTCCGTGTACCTTTGAAAAGTCCTAACGGCATTCCACCGCACCACACCATCCGACGAGGTGGGGTGAACTCCGACACCTTCAATGGGAACGCACGACCGGGGCTTGCTTTGGCGTACACAGTGATCTTGTTACCCAAGGCAACAGAGTACCGTCTACCTTGTCCACGGTAGTGTTCCACGTTGGCCAGCGGTCCAACTCGGTCAGAATGCCCCATATCCGCAAGGGTGTTGCATCAATCAGAATTGAGGAGGAGAAGGATTTCATGTTCGCCTTTTGTTGAGTCTGGAACGTGCTGTCGAATCTGCGATTTCATTCACCTTCGATGAACGTGACAAACCCGTTGATGCAGTCGGTCCAACCTTGTGTGTGACCTTCGATAGCCTGTGCATGTGGTAACCGCTCGTGAGTGAGAACGAGTTCCGTTGAATCACCTTTGTCGAGAAACTCGACTGTCACGAGCGATCCGCTCACATCCATACCCGGTGGTTCCCATGACCATGTGTAGACGACCTTTTTTAGTTCTGTGATTTCCATGAACTCGCCGAAACAAACGTGCGGTTCCGGCTTCTCGCATCCCAAGGCGATACTTTCCGCCAACCCGCAGATCGACTTCGACCACATCGGTCGTCCATGCCGGATCTTTCCGCCACCAGTTCTTCAAATGCTCCGGTTGAGTCCAAGCGTCGAAGACCTTTTGACGGGGTGCTTTGATCGTCCGACGAATAGTTACTTGGGCGTCCGCTTCGGTCATTGGATGGCTCATTTCTTTTTCTTCCCCCGTGATCGAGGTGTTTCTATTGCGGTCGGTTTTTCGAGGTAGTCGGCAAGTTGATCGAGCTGTGCTTCCCAAAAAATGCGGTATTTCTGCATCCACTCCAAAGCGTCTTTCAGTGGCTCTGCCATGAGATGACATCTCCGCACTCGACCCTCGCGCTCGCGACTGAGCAACCCGGCTCTTTCCAAAACCTTTAGATGTTTGGAGATGGCAGGAGCGGAAACCTCGAACGGTTCCGACAATTCGGCGACCGTCATATCGCCCCCAGCCAGTCGAGCGAGCATCATCCTGCGGCTCGGGTCTGACAGAGCGAAGAAGGTCTCGTCAAGTTGCTGTGTTCTCGAATTAACCATATGGTTAAGTATTGCGGCAACGGCTCCACCTGTCAAGTGATCTGTGTCCGCGCTGCCTCGGACTCGGTTTGCATCACCCAATGAGGTTTCTCGGTTTGCACAATCGGTTTCAGCGGCTACTGCCAAACAGCGAGACTGAACTGATCCGTTGGGAAGAACATTTTCCGGTCCTCGGTAGCACAGATCAGTGTGCAACGGTGATCGGGCAATGGTTCGAGGTGCCAGTACGAAACGGATTGTTGCCACTTTGGATCCCGCTGCCTGTGCCGAGTAAATCTGAAAGGCAATGTATCGAAATACGTGAATCCAACGCAGCGGTATCGATGCAGCAAAGCGAGTCAATTCGACACCGAATTCGCAAAGAGCTTTGTGGTCGTTCGACTTTCTTGAGCTCACGGAGTCCTTTGCCTACTCAATCATGGTGCAAAGATGTCTCCGTTTTCCGAAGCCTATTTTCCGAAGCCTGTTCTCCGAAGCCTGTTCTCCGAAGCCTGTTCTCCGAAGCCTGTTCTCCGACGACCGTTTTCCGACGCACAAAACACGAGCCATTTAACGATTTCTCGCGTTCCAATTCCTCTAAACCAACGGCTATTGGCAAACTCTGATATGTTGCACGGTTTGAAGATCGCGGCAAGACCGGTTAAGCTGTCGAGCCACGCAATCCCACGGCCATAAAACATTTTTGAACGAATAGGACTCCACCAAATGAGTGATCGAATTGTGATGCGTACCGGCGAATGCCTGCTGGCTGGCGGACCTCCATTTACAGCAGCGGAGCCCGAAGTTGTGATCGGCGAATTGGACGGTCCCGTGGGAGTGGCGATCGCCACGCTGACGGGTAACCAATCCGCCGGACACTCGAAGGTATTCGCTCTACTGAACACCGATATCCAAGTGCGACCGGTAACGGTGATGGTCAGCAAGGTTACCGTGAAGAGTAGTGCCTATACAAACATCTTGATGGGAACCGTACAGGGCGCGATCGCCAATGGAGTTCTGGACGCAGTGCGCGCGGGCGACATTCCCAAAGAAAGGGCCAATGACCTCGGTATCATTTGCTCCGTCTGGCTGAACCCCGGCGCTGCAACCGACGAAAACCTCGACCACAAAGCGCTCTTCGATATCCACCGCAAAGCCATGGCCCAAGCGATTCACAAAGCCATGAACAATCAACCCTCTATCGACTGGCTGCTCGAGCATCAGGAAGAGATCACACATAAATACTACGAGCGCGCCTTGGAAGCCAACGGCTAAAATGGGACTCATCTTTTAACCAGAGCGAGCTCTCGTCTGCGGTAAAACGACTGCCAACGGTGCTCGATCAAAACCAACATGAGATCTTACCGATCATACACAATGGCGCTGACAACTCTTTCTACAACGGTCGATGCGGAAAACGCGTGGTCGCGTGGATAACGCTGGACGCGTGGGCGCGTGGACCCGGTCGGACGCGAGCGATCGGAGTCGTCGCACAGCCAGTTCGTGGAATGATCGATCAGGCTTGCGTCACAATCAACGGTGAGCCGTGCGCATCGGGCGCCGCGGGCGCATCGGGCGCATCGGGCGCCGCGATCGTTGCCGTTGGAGAAGTCATTGGAGAAGTCATTGGAGATGTCATTGGAGATGTCGTTTCCATTCGCTTTGATCCGACGCAGCGTTATCGCGTGAAGATGAAACTCTGGGATGATCGTTCGCAGTTCAATCTCTACACTGAGCTCTCCGTTGGGACTTACGAACTTCGCTAGTTTGCCTTACTTTTCTGGCTGGCTTCCCACGGGGAGTAGTAATTGAAATTCGAGATTAGAATTCTTTGGGATTCTTACAAGTGTTTGCATCGCCGCGGCAACCGCAGTCCCCGGCGCGCCTGCGAGCGTGGCATTCATCGCGGCCCGCCCAACCCAGTCGCCCGATAATTTAGCTGGCACGGACTGCATCATCGTGGCCATCATCGTGGCCATGTCGTCGTTCGGTGGTCCACTCGCCGCATCACTTGTTGGCATAAATCCACCGAAGTTGCCGTCGACTGGCGAGCCGGGAATGAACGGAACTGAAGCGACTATTTCTTCGCCTGGGTCAGCTGTGAAGTGGTTTCCGTCATCGTCGGCGAAAACTGGCACGACACGCGACGGCGGCAATTTACCTTCGCTCGCACCCTTACTCGCGTACTCCCCTAATGCTCCTCGACATTTTTCCAAGGGCATTATTTCGTATCCCGCCAGCGCTAGATTGTCGTGAGTTGATTCGCGGAACATGTTCATCGCCTTACTGGTAAGCGACGTTGCCAGTGACTGGATCGACCGTGAATCCATCTTGTGGCGAGTTGTTTGAAAGGAATCGATTTTGAGTGCCCTGTTGCCCAGCAGTTCCCGGAGTTGGATGAGCCGGATCGATGCGAGTTGGAATGCTATGGTTAGTCGTCGCTGGTGCATTCTTCGTGGATCGAGTACGCACGACGGGGGCAGCAAGATCAATAGACTAGCCTACCGTCTTGTTGAGCGAACTCAAGCAACTTGCGGCGTTCAGTTAGGAATTCGGTCGACATAGTTGCGGTCGACATAGTTGCGGTCGACATAGTTGGCCGCAACCAGGTCTTCGTGGCCCGCGTATTCGCCGGCTTCAAGTTGCTCCTGCCAGCCCCAACTTCAAGCTGCTTCAAGAATTCGCATGACCTCATCGTGTCCCCAGCGTGGTCCGAGTTCGGCCCTGCGATGCTTGGCCCAGTCGTGTGGCGAAAGGTTGTGTTTCCTATCCCTTGTGGTCGAGTCGGCCCCACGACTCAAAAGAAACTCGACCATCGCCGGTTTCGCTTCCCATGCCGCCCAATGGAGAACAGTTGCGCCGTTGATGTCCATGTTTACTTCGACTGCGTGACTCAGAAGGTATTCGACGACAGCCACTCGATCACAGACGGCGGCGCAGCGGAAGACATCGTGAAGCTGCTCGGCATCCTGTTTCAAATTCTCGGTTTCAATGCGTCCGAGTTGTCCAGCACCCGCTGCCATCCTTGCCGACAATACTTCGGCCTCTCGACTCACCAGCAAGTCCACAACATCGACCATTCCAAAGTGGACGGCGAAGTCCAGTGGCGTTCCGTTAGGAATGCCGGGATAACTTGCGACGGCTTCGATGTTGGCACCGTGGTCGATCAGAACTGCGGCTACGCCTGCTTCACCCAGACTCGCTGCTCCATGAAGTGGTGTCTCGCCCGATGTGGGAAGTCCGTCAACTAGCGCTCCCCCTTTGATCAAGACCGCCGCCAGTTCCGCCTGCCTGCCGTGATCCCAAAGCTGGTTGAACGGTGCGTCACTCAGATAGTGGAGCGGTTCCGTTTTGCAGGTGCGAAACATCGGCCCCCAAGTGATTGGGGACGCCGCCAGTGCCGGCTTTGACGAGAGCAACTCACGAACGAGGTCAACATCGCCAGCGTCGATTGCCTTCTTGAATTTGCTCATCTCTCGTCCCATCTCTCTTTCACTCGCCGCTTCTCAAGCCGATTGACCCAACTGAACAAACACAACTGGGGTCAGGGACTGGGCAGTGACGTCTCTGACCCCAAGCCGATTCTGACCCCAAGCCGATTCTGACCCCAAGCCGATTCTGACCCCAAGCCGATTCTGACCCCAAGCCGATTCTTGTCGCTGTTGCCCAAATTAAGCGATAACCGTTGCGAGTCTTGGTGGCCGTCTCCACTCAAACGGGCTCCACAGCCCGTCTCGATTTAGACAAGGCCGGGGTAGCGAGCCGTCACGCCAGAATGTTTTTGACGACGTTGCCATGCACGTCCGTCAGTCGGTACTCGCGGCCTTGATAGCGGAACGTCAATCGCGTGTGATCAATGCCGCAGAGGTGCAAGATGGTCGCCTGCATATCGTGAACGTGGACGGGGTTCTCTGTGACGTTCCAGGCGAAGTCATCGGTCGCGCCATGCACGGTGCCCGCTTTGACTCCGCCCCCTGCCATCCACCAGCTGTAAGCTTTACCGAAGTGGTCGCGGCCTTTGGGGTTGGCCGGGTTTCCCTGGCCGAAAGGTGTCCGTCCGAATTCGCCGCCCCAGACGATGAGCGTGTCCTTCAGCATGTCGCGGTCTTTCAGATCCTGCACCAAAGCGGCTGAAGGGGCATCGGTATCTTTACACTGCTGCTCCAGTTGAGTGAACAGGTTGCCGTGCTGGTCCCAGCCAGAATGCATGAGCTGCACGAAACGGACGCCACGTTCCAGCAGGCGCCGCGCGACAAGGCAGTTGTTCGCGTAGGTTCCCTGATTGAGC
>JBLHLE010000260.1:0-7968 GCA_047620805.1 Pirellulaceae bacterium | reverse complement strand
GCGACCCTCTGTGCCTCCGCGTCCTCTGCGTTAAATCCCCCCTCCATCAGCCATCGCCAGAGCGGTCGACTGGCAGGCTCAAAAAAACCAATTTAAGTACGGCCCCTTGCGTATATCGTGTATAACTCTACTGAATTATGTTACTTGCGCGTAACACACTTGCGTTCACGAATAATATCGGTAACCAAATACCACGACATCCAAATACCACGACAACCAGTAACTCCTTTAACTGAGCGCGTTGCAATGAACCTAAAAACACCGGGCTCCGTGCTGCTAATATCTTGCTACGAGCTTGGGCATCAACCTATTGGCGTAGCGATGCCGCTAGGTTTTTTGGAGCGAGCGGGATTTGCTGCCAATGCGATGGACATCTCCGTTGAAGAATTTGACGAAGAGAAAATCAAACGGGCGGGATTCATAGGGATCTGCGTGCCGATGCATACCGCTCTGCGATTGGGAGTACGCGTCGCGGATCGAATCCGCGAGATCAATCCGTCCTGCCACATTTGTTTTTACGGACTGTACGCATCTTTAAATTCCGAATATTTGTTGGAGCACTGTGCAGATTCATGTCTCGGCGGGGAGTACGAGCAGCCGCTGGTTGCCCTGGTCGAATCGATCGACTCCAAGCTCACTGGCGACGTAGTGGGTGTAAGTCGTCGAGGCAAGATCGCCCTTCCGGTCCTTGAGAAGTCATCCTTCACGACTCCCGCGCGGGCTTCACTGCCACCGCTGGAAGAGTACGCGAAACTCGAACACAACGGTGAACAACGCACTGTCGGGTATGTCGAAGCCAGCCGCGGCTGTCTCCATCTTTGTACACATTGTCCTATCCCGCCCGTTTATGGCGGTCGGTTTTTCGTTGTCCCGCAAGACATTGTTCTGGACGACATCCGCCGGCAGGTGCAAGCAGGGGCGACTCATATCACATTCGGCGATCCCGATTTCCTGAACGGCCCCAACCACTCGCTGCGTATCGTCAGCGCTCTGCACCAAGAGTTCCCAGCACTGACATTCGATTTTACCGCGAAGGTTGAACACTTATTGAAACATCGCGAAAGCCTGCCGAAGTTTGCAGCGGCGGGCTGTCTTTTCATCATTACCGCGGTCGAGTCACTGAGTGATCGAGTTCTGACGATACTGGACAAACGACACACCTACAAAGATGTCGTTTCCGCGATGCAATTGGTTCGAGATGCTGGAATCGCCCCGCGCCCGACTTGGGTCAGCTTTACTCCCTGGACTACGCAGGAAGACTTCTTGGAAGTCCTGGAGTTCGTGGAAACCAACGGATTGATCGACAACATTGACCCGGTTCAGTACTCTGTCCGCTTGTTGATTCCCCCAGGTTCATGGCTGGCCGAACACAAAGAAACATTGCCGCATCGAGGACCGCTCGACGAAGCCGCCTTCACCTTCCGCTGGAAACATCCAGACCCGCGCATGGATCAGTTGCAAAAAGACGTTGCGCGACTAATCGCGCGGGACGCCGATAACGAGACGGATGCCGCTGTAACATTCTTTGCCGTGAAAGCGATAGCTTTGGGTCGCGATCCCGAATTGGCTACCTGCTCGATGCCGCTAGACCGCGAGCGTGCGCCGCGCTTGACCGAACCCTGGTTTTGCTGAGCGGAGCCAACCGAGGGCCAGTTTGACCCTCTCAATAAATCGTCCAAAAGTACAAATCAATTTTGATAGTGTGACCAGAAAGACTAAGTGAGCAACTCAACGAGAATCAACGAATTACTCGGCCTGCAACGCCAACCCGTAGCGGTCGAATTTCGGCAGACGGCGCCGGAAGGCGTGCAACGAATCGACGAGTCAGCAGCTGCGGGCTGTACGTATTGGAAGCTGGCTGCGGACGGACACTCTTTCTACACCGAGGCCGCCGACCATTTCGGTTGTCCCATCGGGGCACACACACACGGCATAGCCTTGCCCGACGACGTAGCCAAAGAATTGAAAGGTGTTGTCGGCACGATGGTCGAGTTAAAATACATTGCGATAGAAGAGGTGCCGGGGATTCCGCAGGTAGACGGGCCCTTTGGCGTCGCAATTTACGCTCCGCTGGCCGACGCCACGATTGAACCAAACGTTGTTTTGGTTTGCGGCAACGCGAAGCAAATGATGTTGCTCGCCGAGGCAGTTCATGCCGCGGGCCTGTCCAGCGACACCTCGATGGTGGGCCGCCCGACCTGCGCCGCAATACCTGCCGTCATGAAATCGGGACGCACTGCCACCAACCTCGGCTGCATCGGCAATCGAGTTTATACTGAGTTGGCGGACGACGAGTTCTACTTTGTGATTGCCGGTCCGCAAATGGACCCCATCGCGGAAAAACTCGTCGCGATCGTGGAAGCCAATGATCAGTTGAAGGCTTTTCATCAAGCCCGCGCTGCCACCTAAATCAAACGCTGCTAAATCAAACGCTGCTAAATCAAACACTGCTAAATCAAACACTGTTTTGCACTTTGGAGACCGACCCATGAATTCCAAGTTTTGCATTACCCTGGCGGCATTTTCGCTGTTCGCCGTATCGTCCGCCTCTGGCCAGATCGTCAGCGGAGTGATGACCGTAACCGGCGCGGAAATGCACTGATGAGCTGGTGTGGCAGTTGACGCCACTGCACGTCTGTATGACGTGGACGAAAACTCAGTTCAATTCAAAAGGTTCTCGCAGAAAGAGAGCTACGATCAAGGGGCGGTGACGTTTCGCGCGCGGAAGGGCGCATTGATCGATCTCGACAAACTACACGAAAGCATTTGGGCGACTCGACTTTCCGGTGGAACGCGAAGCGGACTCTTGAGCCTCCAGGTGACCGCGATCGGCAGAGTGGTAACGACGTCGGGAAAAACGGTTTTGCAGGTCGCCAATTCAAATGCGGAGTTCGTCCTGCAAAAGCATTCCGACGAGAAGCTGGCCGGAGCTTTCGGGAAATTGGCGGCATTCGAGAGTGAAAGTAAGACGATTCGCGTCACGGGGCAAATTGTCAACTACGTTGGCCGGTGGCCCAGCGTACTAAAACAGCAACCGACGAACCCTCGCCAGATGGTGGTTACAGACGTACAAATTGAGGAATAAACATGAAGCCAACAGAAGCAAGTAAAGAGGTTGCTGCAAGCAACAAGTCGACCAACGCTTTCGGTGCTTTGATCGGTGCGGCTGCAACAGTTCCGAACTGAACGGCTGCTGGAATTCTTGCCCTGCTCGGGTTAGCAGGGGGTACCGCGTCGATGATTTCCAGTTGGTTGTCGCCTGTGTTGATGGGCGTCACGGCGGTCATCTTGGGGAGATCCCACTACACGATTTACATCTTAAAACAAGGAAACCGATTCAGCAGGGTGACCACTTGGCTGGCCACTCTTTTCGTACTCGGCTTCTGGACCTGGCAATGGGTCGTCAAATGAGGCAATCGCTGAAATGAATCGTCCGCTAGAAGAACTTGGCTCGCCAGACGCCGAGACCCTGTATGCGCTCCAGGAAATCGCGAATCGCTACGGAACGCCGAGCTATGCGTTTGACGTGCGGCGTTTGCGCGGCCAAGTCGAAAAACTGCGCAGCCACTTACCCAATGTCGAAGTTCTCTATTCGCTAAAAGCGAACGCTTCGCTTGGCATTTGCGATGTCTTGGCGGAATGCGGCATCGGTGCCGATGTAGCGTCGGCAGGCGAATTGGCGACGGCCATCGAGGCCAACTTTCCCACCGACCGTATCTTTGTCGCTGGACCTTTCAAGTCGCCGGAAACCGTCGCACTGTTGCGCGACGCGCCTCAAGCCGTCGTCTCAGTGGACTCGTTCAGCGAGTTGCAGTGGCTTTCCGAAGCAGGCTTGCGCAACTCCATCGTGCTGCGATTGCGACCGGACTTCGGTTCGTGTGCGGTCGTCAAGGCGGGAAGTGATTCGAGGTTCGGCTTCACCTGCGACGATTTGAATCGCTGCAGTAAGTATCTTCCCTCCAGCGAACTGAACGCGATTGGTTTTCACGTCTTCGCCGGGTCGCAGGTATTGGATACCGAACAACTAAACGAACACTTGAGTCGCGCGATGGATCTAGCGCTCCGAGCGGCTGACACACTTAGTATCTCGCCGGAATTGATTAATCTCGGTGGCGGATTCGGCATTCCGTACGGACCGCGTGATGAAGCGTTTGAACTCGCCCGCGTCGGTGACGAACTACAAACACAAGTCGATCGCGCCGCGCCAGCTCGCGTGGTCATCGAACTCGGCCGCTATTTAGTCGCCGAGTCTGGTTGGTATCTGACATCCGTTCTCGGTCATCAGACATTTCAAGGACGGCCTGCCGTGGTAGTGGATGGCGGGGTGCATCAACGGGCCGACATGTGCGGACTGTGCCTGCGCTCCAATCAGAACCCGCCGTTAACATTTGGGTCGGACCAGTCTTCGCTGACACCAACCGATGTTTTGGGATGTCTCAGTTTACCAGACGACGTAATGATCGAAGCTAGTCCGCTCCCCAACCTCTCCCGCGGCGACTTGCTGGCGTTCTCCAACGCGGGCGCCTATGGACTCTGGTCATCGCCCGCGCTGTTTCATGGCTGTCCCCTGCCCGCGGAGGCCGCCTTCGACGGGAGAACGATCCATCTGATGCGAGAAAGAAAACAGGCCCAAAGCATCCTCGACGATCAACGACATGTTTCCCAAAAAGAAGGCGTCACACAGACGTAGACGAACAGATCGCAACGATTTGCCAAACAACGATTTGCCAAACAACGATTAGCCAGAACCATAATTAGCAAAATCATGAATATAGAATCCACCCACAGAATGACCATGCGACGTCAAACACTTGTCGCGGCGATATTCCTCTTTGCGGCCGTCTCCTGGCTGGTAGCGCAGTCCGCACATTCGGCCGACCCTCAAGTCATTACTAATTCCATCGACATGAAACTTGTCCATATTCCGACAGGCACTTTCACGATGGGCTCAACGCGGAGCGAAGCCGAGCGAGTTGACACCGAAGAGAGACATGAGGTCACCATCACCAAGTCGTTTTACATGGGTGTCTACGAGGTGAAACAGTCGGAATACATGGCAGTGGGGCAGACCGAAAACAAATCTCGCTTCAAAGGCGACGACAATCCTGTGGAAAACGTCGAATGGAAACTCGCCAAAATCTTCTGCGATCGTCTTTCAGCGCGACCGCAAGAAAAGAAGGCCGCGCGGACCTATCGACTGCCGACCGAAGCCGAATGGGAATACGCTTGTCGAGCGGGGACTTCAACCGCGTTTAACCTTGGCGAATCTCTCGCTTCGTCGCAGGCGAATTTCAACGGAAAATATCCGGCCGGTGGTGCCAAACCCGACGAGTATCTTCGCCGCTCGACCAAAGTTGGGTCGTACAAGCCAAACGCCTTTGGACTGTACGACATGCACGGCAATGTCGCCGAGTGGTGTTCCGATTGGTACGCCCCCGATTACTATTTGGATAGCCCAGACAATGACCCGCTCGGGCCCCCCGTCGGCGTTGTGTCAACCAAATTCGACAATTTCGGCAAACAGAATTATTTTGTGGTGGTCCGAGGAGGTTGCTGGGTCGATGATGGCCGAGGATGCCGGTCCGCATATCGTTTTCGAGCCATGCCCAATACACAATACCGATTGATCGGCTTCCGTGTCGTCTGCGAGGTCACCAAATGAGCAAGAATGCGTGGATAAAACTAGCGACGCTGTATGTCGCTGTCGTGTTGCTGATGGCTGGCTGTGGTTCGCCAACGGTCATTCCGAGCAATGAAGTCGAGCAGGCATCGTCGCATGTGGAAGTAACTTTTTATCTCGCCGGGATGAACCAGCGACTAAAAATCTTGTGAGGCGACTGACCGAATAAGGTCAAACAAGCTCTGTCAGAGCTTGACGCGGTAAAGTTGGTCGAAGACGAATGGGAACGTGAAATCGAATCAGATAAAGACTTGGATCTGCTCTTCGTAACTTACGATCCAGAGCGTATCACGGTCGAGCAGCTATCGGAAACAATCAAGAAATTTGGTTACGAAGCCAAAGTGAAAGAGAATCAGTAGGGCGGAGTCTCAGTCTGTCCCTCGCAAGGAGAACAAAAAATGTCGGATGAATCTCAACCGGAAGAAGTGTTGTCGTCCGATTCTTCACCAGCCGACGCTCTCTCAGCTGCAATACCCGCAGCCGATTGCTGAGCGGTCGGACCAACCAAGTCGCCGTGCGCGACTGAGACACCAACCAACGAGACACCAACCAACGAGACACCAACCAACGAGCAAGTGACTGCTTCCACGCGGGGCGAAGGCTTTGCCAGTTTTGGAGCCCTGCTGTCGGCATTCATTGCATCTAGCTGATGTTGGCTACCGCCCTTGTTGATCTTGGGTGGCATCTCCGGTGCGGGGATGACTAGTGCTATTGAGCGATTTCGACCGCTGTTTATGGTCGTGACATTTGGATTTCTTGGCGCGGCGTTTTACTTGACTTACCGACCTCGCGGTGCATCCGCTGGCGCCCGTTCCACGATCATGAAGCTCAACAAAATGATGCTCTGGGCAGTGACTGTCGTCGCGGTGGTGTTTCTCTTCTTTCCACAAGCGGTCACGGGTTGGCTCGGAGACGGCGACGAATTCACTTCCGACATGGACCGGACGGTGATCACTGTCGAAGGCATGACGTGACATACCTGAGTGTCGAAGGCCGCAGCGGCCATCAAAACAGCACCGGGTGTGCTGGCAGTCAAAGTGGATTACGAAACAAAACAAGCAACGATCGGCACGAAGAAGGGCGCGGCACTGCCGATGGCTGAAATTATTGCAGGACTCAAGTCAATCGGATACGTCGGCGAGTTAGCGCAGCCGGCTACCGATCAATGAAAAACTACTCTCGCTTACTTGGCATCTCGGCCAGCAGTTTATCGATCGCGTCATCAATGGCTTCCGGTTCGAGGTTTTTGTAACGAATCACGCCCGTGGCATCGAGTAGGTGAACGGTTGGCCGTTGCACAACCTGCCAGTTCGTGTGAATGGTTCCGTCGGAAGCGTCGTCCGACCAGCTGCGCCAATTGATTCGCTCTTCGACAACCGTTTTTCTCAGGGCAACGAGATCGTCGTCACTATTTATACCCAATAACGCGAAGGGCTTGTCACTCAATTTTGTCACGAGCGACCGCTCGTGTGGATACATTTCCCGACACGGTCCTCACCAATGCCCCCAAAAGCTGAGCATGATCACCTTGCCGCGATAGTCGCTCAACTTGAACGCTTTGCCGTCGATATCTTTGCCCTTAATCTCGGGCGCAATTTTCCCCACCGACAATTCTCGAATACCATGCAGAGCGTACTCCGCTATGTCGCCGATTTTTTCATCTTCAATCTCTACATCGGGAAATACCTGAAGCATTCTCGCGTAAACCGTCTCGCGACTTTTTGCCAAGACAGCAGGTTCGAGCGAGGCCAAGTGATCGCCGTACTCCTTGCCGTAGTATTGCAACACGCGCGGGGCAAGTGTCGGATTTGCTTTTAGTTGGTCAACGATAATTGCTTCGCGATCCAACAGTTTGCCTAAGTAGAAACAGGCTTGCGCTCGTATCTGCTTGTCTTTGTTCTTTTCGAGCGTCACGTGCAGCAACTTCTCCGCTCCGACCGTCCGAGCGGCCGCAATTACTTTGCAACCAGTCCCCATTTTTTCGCTATTGGCATGATTCTGCGTCAGCAGCTCAATTGCCCGCGCTGCTTCGCGGCGTCCGGGAACATTGTCGATAATCCAGAACATGGCGTCAGCCGCGGCCGGCTCTTTGACGTTCTCCTCCGCAAAAGAGAGAAACCGCTTGGCAAACGAGCGAATTCCCCCTTCCTGTTCGTACTCGGCAAGCAGGGACTCATACTTCTTGGCGGCCGTCGTCTCTTCCGCGACTGCCGCTCGCGCAACCAACAACAGCGAAATGAAAATAATGCAGCGACTTCGCATATTCATGTGTCCTTTTCTCTAAGGCT
>JBLHLE010000259.1:0-8014 GCA_047620805.1 Pirellulaceae bacterium | reverse complement strand
AGGCACAATGTTTCTAAGGCACAATGTTTCTAAGGCACAATGTTTCTAAGGCACAATGTTTCTAAGGCACAATGTTTCTAAGGCACAATGTTTCTAAGGCACAATGTTTCTAAGGCACAATGTTTCTAAGGCACAATGTTTCTCGCCGTTTCTCGCCAAAAAGTCGTGCAAAGCTGGATTGTTGTAGAGAACAAAACTGAGAAAGATGACTACATTCGTCAGCTGGCCGTTCCGGCTATTGAATCCCGTCCTCTTTCACTCCATTGCCCTAATTCTTGATCTGCACGAAGCGCTAGACGCACGGGAAACCCAAGTTTCGGATCGCTTCGAGTTTTCGGTTCGACATGTCGTTGGCACACAATTCCCAGTCGCTTCCTTCTGCGAACAGCGTGCAGATCGGTTGTCCCGCAAGAATTGATTGCTCGACGTCCGGCAGGTCGGTGACGTGCGGCCACTCTTCGCTCGCCCAATTGTTTTCGGCATTGTGCCATTCGACGAATCGGCGCCCGATGCGCCCGTCCGCCGCTGCATAAAGGATTCGCTTCTGAAACGTGCATCCCAAATCTATTTTGCTAGGTGCTACGTCGCTAGGTGCTACGTCGCTAGGTGCTACGTCGCTAGGTGCTACGTCGCTAGGTGCTACGTCGCTAGGTGCGGGGAGAACTCCGCTGCGACAAGCAGCTACGTGCTCCTCAATCAGGCAGCGATTGGTGGCGCGTTCAAGGATTTCGGCCGAGGCCGTGTACCTCGGATTCACTTCCAGGACATAGAATTCGTCGTTGTTGAGAATAATGTCGACACCCACAATCCCGCGTAGTTGAAACTGGTCGGTCAGCAGATTGGCTAGGCGAGACAATTCATCTTGGACGAATTTACTTAGACCCATTGGGCCAATCGAGCCGACATAACGAAATGGCAGAAGTGGTGAATCGACAGCGCCGCTGATCTGTTCTGTTGCCCCGACCAGCGTGGCACTGGACCCGTTGGTGACAAACACCACGCCCAGGGTCTTTCCCGATTGGTAACGCTGAAGATAGGATCGTTGAATTTCAGGTGCGTCACCTTGTGGGCTCGTTCTATCGACAAATTGGATTCCGAAACCGCCGCACGATTTATGTGGTTTGCGAATCCATCGCTCGCCGTCTGGCACCGCAGGCGAAGAAAGAGATGCGGCCCACGGGATGACATTGAAACGGTGCTGCGCCAAAAACTCGAACAGCAGCTGGCTGTCAGTGACTTGCGACAAACAGCGGGGGGCACAGCCAAGTAGAGGGTTCCTTTCGGATATTTTCTGGAGCAATTTCGGATAGTTTTCCAGTCCGCCAGTAAACAGAAACGGCGCGGGCGGAAATTGTCGAATTGCCAATGGCAGGTCCCGATAGTCCTCAATCTTGGCCGAATTGCCGCATTTTCTCAGATCGATGTCATTGAACAGGTCGATTGAGTAGGAACAAAAACCAGCTCGCTGCGCCGATTGTGTTGCTGCGCGTACACTTGCGCCAATGAGGAGCAGGCTATCGGCAGATGAAGATCTGGAAATACTCATGGTTCCCACGGGTGGGGCGGCATTTAAGGATTGGGCATTCTACGCAAATCGAGGCGGACGGTTCCAGCCGCGATTCGAATTGGCGTCGAAATTGCGAGCAGGGGTGGTAGAAAATGCGCGAAACCTATGCTAAGTTCCCGCTTTGAGTTGAAACACATTCTCTTCCTCTACAGATGATACGGAGTTGGTTCATGTCCATGTATGTTGGTGAATCGCTGGTCGGCGAAGGTAACGAAATCTCGCATATCGACTTGATAATTGGTAGCAAAGACGGCCCTGCAGGTATCGCGTTCGCTAACGCTTTGTCCAACCAAAGTGAAGGTCACTCCAACCTGTTGGCGGTTTTGACTCCAAACTTGGCAGTCAAGCCTTCGACCGTAATGATCACGAAAGTGACCATTAAAGGCATGAAGCAAGCTGTACAAATGTTTGGTCCTGCTCAAGCAGCAGTTGCCAAAGCAGTCGCTGATTCGGTCGCCGAAGGCGTTATTCCGAAAGATCAAGCAGAAGACCTGGTCATCATTTGCGGCGTGTTCATTCACCCCGCAGCTGAAGACGACAAGAAAATCTACGACTACAACTACGAAGCCACTAAGGACGCGATCAAGTCTGCCATGTCTGGCAAACCAACCGCCGACGAAATGATCGCGGGCAAAGATGAAGCCGCCCATCCGTTCCGTGGATTCTAAGCCAACGATACTGTCGAAAATGTAATTCAGAGAAGACCCACTCTTCAGTCGAAGCGTGGGTCTTTTTAGTAGCTAATCGCGTAAGCAGACAGCGGGAAGCAGATAGCGGGAAGCAGATAGCGGGAAGCAGATAGCGAGAGAGCGACGAATGAGCAAGAAACGAATTCTTATACAATTAGATAGCGATTCCCATCCAAGCGTCTTTGATGGCGTGGTAGCCATCGATTCCGATGTTGAGCAATTGTTTCAGTACGGCAATGTCGAGCCGTCGCAAGTTCGCGATCTCGTCCACGGAGCCATGTTCACTCGCGGTCCTCAGGATCTGCGCAGCACGGCGATTTTCGTTGGAGGCTCGAGCGTTCGCGCTGGCGAAGAGTTGTTGCGACAAGTAACGTCGTCCTTTTTTGGACCGCTGCGGGTTTCGGTAATGCTGGACGCCAATGGTGCCAACACGACCGCAGCCGCCGCAGTTCTCGCCGCCGCCAGGCACGTCCAATTGGACGGCGCAACAGTGTTGGTTCTCGCCGGCACAGGTCCCGTCGGTCAACGCGCCGCTCAACTATTGGCTCGACAGGGCGCGAAAGTGCGAGTCGCGTCCAGAAGCCACGACCGAGCCGCCGCGGCATGCACTGCAATCGCCAAACTGATCGAAGGAGCGGAACTCGTTCCCGCGCAAACGGCCAACGATCAAGAAACCGACGTTGCCTGTCAAGGAGCCGATGTGATCATCGCCGCCGGTGCGGCTGGCATTCAGCTGCTCAGCGAGCAGGCTCGCGTCGCGTCGCCCTCCCTCAAAGTTGTCGTCGACCTCAACGCCGTCCCGCCGCTTGGCATTGAGGGCACGGAAGTAATTGACAAGGGAGAAGATCGCAACGGAGTCATCTGCTACGGGGCCATCGGCGTCGGTGGAACAAAAATGAAAATCCACAAAGAGGCGATTCGCCGTTTGTTCAGCAGCAACGACCTCGTTCTGGATGCCGAACAAATCTACGCGATCGGCAGCGAGTTAGAAGGCTAGAGCGGCCCGTAGTACAGCAATATCGCTACTACGGCGAACAATACCAACACACAGAAGGACCACACGAGTAAGTTCTTTTTCGTGCGTTTTTTGACTTTCTCTTCAGACGTCAGTTCGCGAAGTTCTACATCCTCTTCACCGTTAAAAACCGTTTTAGGACGGTGGCGAACGATCGTCTGTCCGTCTTCCGTCGGTATCAAGATCTCATCTTCACCCGGCTCGATTCTCTGGTTTTGCATAGTCGCAGCGCGAGCGGCAGCCTGTTGCGTTGGTAATGCTACCTGAGCCCCTGGTCCAACGATCGGGCCAGTCACACCAGCGCCAGGCGGCAACATCTGATCCACAGGAGCCGAAGTCGGCAACGATGGCCCCGACGTCGGTAGCGCGGGGGTGGTCCCAATATCCGCAGGCGGCAGTGGAGTCGTCGGCAGTGGACCGACAGGCAAAGGTGAACCTGGCAGCGAGGAAGTCGCCGTTTGAAATGCTGGTCCCGTCGGCTGAGGTAAACCGGAATTGTGCGCCGTCACAGGTAAACCGGTGGAGGCAGGTAGCCCCGTTGAAGCAAGTTGCCCTGGAGTGGCAGGTTGGCCTGTATTCGGGGGTAAACTCGTATTCGGGGGTAAACTCGTATTCGGGGGTAAACTCGTATTCGGGGGTAAACTCGTATTCGGGGGTAAACTCGTCGCTGGCGGAAGTTCGTTGGGAAAGCGAGTAGGCGCGGACGACGTCGGAACGGTGGGTGGCAGTCCGGAATTCGGTGTTGTCTTCGTCGTTGTTGTCTTCGTCGGTGTTGTCTTCGTCGTTGTTGTCTTCGTCGGTGTCGTCTCAGATGAATCTGCTGTCGGCGTCTGCTTGTCTGCACTACCTGGAGGCGTCATACCCGGCGGGTAACGCATCACGCCTGGCTCGGCAGGAGCTGACGATGGAGTGCTCGATGGCGCGTTGATCGCCGTCTCTTCCTTTCGTTTCTTCCTCGTTCGCTTTTTCTTGCCCTTCGCAGAATCTTTCGCCACTTCTGTCTTGGGCTCCATGCCCGGCGGATACAAACTACTCGAATTGGTCGCCATCGACTCCGGCTTGCGCGACTGCGAACCGGCTAGCGGCTGCGTGGGTACCGATGAAACCTGTGGAGTCGTGGGAACCGAAGGCGGCATTTGCGGCGCCGAGGTGGAAGGTGGTAGCGTTGGAGATTGAGTCGGATGGCCAACTGGGATACTTGGCGGCAGTCCTGTTCCACCGGCCGGTTGGGTGAGAATCCCTACGGGAATGTCGGGCGGTGGCGTGGCTGGTCCGAGTTGAGGGATTTGGACCGTGTTGCGGCAGTGAGGACAGCTGACCTGAGTTCCCGACATTTCGGGCGTCACCTGAAACAGACCTTGGCACAGCGGACAATTCAGCGCGGATGCGGAAGGTGCCGGCGCGGACTGGTAGGTTGGAGCCGAGTGCGTGGGTAACTGCTGGGTGGGCGCAGGGTAAGTTGGCGCAGGTGCAAACGGTTGACTCGGTTGACCGCCGAAATGTTCGATAGGTGGCAACGTCACGGCACCACTACACGTCGGACAATAGACTTGTTGTCCCGCCATGGATGAATCCGTTTGAAACACACCCTGGCAGTGAGGACAGTTGAATTGTACCGCGTTCATTAAGGACCCTTCTTCAGCACCAACAAACCATACCTCTATAGTAGTCGGTGGGGTGGGGCGCCATCAACCGCATGGCGACCGAGCATCGCCAACCTTTGGATTCAACGGCCCCACTTACCGTCTCTGTCGCATATTCGGGGCAATCAACCTAAACCGAATAACCCATGTGGAAGAATCGGTAACGTCCGCTTTCCGACTAAGGCTGGTCCTTTCCGCGAGTCGATGCCAAATCAAATCGAAAATACCGGCAAATCGACCCAATGTTTTTTGGGTGACATCTGGAGTCCGCTCATGAGAATGCTTCGCGTAAACCACTGGGTATTATTCACGGTTTTGTTTACAGCCGCGATTTTGTTCGCTCCAGCTCAATCTGAAGCCAAGCAGCGATATCTGATCTTAAAGACGCCAGCCGCCGCAACGCGGGCGCAGCCTTCGGTTCAGCACTATCCGGCGAACCGGACGGTCGTCTCCGGCGACGCGTATTCCTACGGCTATTTCGGTGCCGCTCCCAGAAGACATTGGTCCCGTCACGGGGGCTACTACAACAGCTACACGCAGTGGTCGGGAAGATAGCCAGTTCGCGGTTCGAGATAGTTTGCCACTCGTTCCACGCTTACCAGCCGTCTATTCGAATCCCATCGTCTTATCTTCCAAAGCCGACGAAGAAACTGAAGTTCTCGATATCGTCCGTGTTTTCGCGAGCGACCGGTACGGCGAAGTCGAGTGCCAATGGTGCTGGACCAAGAGCGGGGATCGCGATTCGCAGACCGAAACCCGGTGCGACACGATAGTCATCGGGATCGATGTTGATTTTTTCTTCCACGGTACCGAAGTCGCAGAAGAAGACGCCTTTAATCATGTCGTCGGCGGTCAGCGGGAACGAGTATTCGACGCTTCCTAGGAATCGGAATTCACCACCGACTGTTACTGTCGAGTCTACTGGCGATGCACCGCGGAAGTCGAAACCTCGCATCGTCGAGTAGCCACCGGCAAAGTAGTTCTCAAAGATTGGGGTTTGACCGCCTGAGAAGCCGGCGCGGAATGCATATGAAAGTGTGTGCCGACCGGAGCCGTCCGGACGTTCACGCATCAGGAAGTATTTTCGGTAGTCGATTTCAGCTCGAGGGTAATCATAGCTACCGAAAACTTGCTCATAACTGAGTTCGATTAGGTGCCCTTCAGTGGGAGCGAATGGAATATCGCGAGTGTCGTGAGTCATCGAAATCTTGCCGCTAAAGAGATCGCTATCGCCGACGGCAGAATCGAGTTCGGCGACACCAGCAACTCGCGGATTCGTGAGATCGACGTTTTCCGCGCGAAACGAACCTGCAATCGAGAGATCGTGCGTGAGGCGATAACCCAACGACACGCGACCACCCAATCGCTGTTCGTTCCAATCGAAGAAGTTTCGATCGTAGAAGAAACCGCTCAAATTAAAGCTGATCGGAGTATCGAACAGGTAAGGCTCTGTAAAGTTGACCAAGTATCGTTGCACCTGTGTACCGGGGAGCAATTCGACCCGAAAACCTTGACCCGCACCGCGAAACGCCGTTCCATTTAACCAGTCTTCCGATCCTTTGGGTGGTCGACGCCAATCGAAGTTTCTTTCGTCGATCACGATTTGACCGGTGAGTCCAGCGTCGGAGTTCACGCCGACACCAAACATGAAACGTCCAGTGTGAGTTTCATTGACGTAGACGTCGACCGGAACTGGAATACCTGGCTGTTGGACTTCCTCTGACAGGAATGAATCGCCACCAATTGTTGGAATTTGGCCAGGAATTGGGCCGACGTTAGCATGCGGGTTGCCGAATCCGTTTCCTGGGTTGCCGAATCCGTTTCCTGGTCCGACGGCACCTGGTCCGACGGCACCTGGTCCGACGGCACCTGGTCCGACGGCACCTGGTCCGACGGCACCTGGTCCCTGCGCCACACGTGGATTGCCACCGAAGTACGGATCCATACCGGAGGGCGATTGCGACCGGACGGTAGCGGGGAACCCAGTTTCAGAGAGATAGTTCCCGTTCTCGAACACCGAAGCGCTATTTTGAATTGATTGTCGTCGTGCTGACACCGAATTACCGGCTGGACGAGCAAACCCCGTTCGGCGATCGATTATTGTCGAACTTTGATGCGTGCCGGGAACGATCGGGGCGGGCAGACCCGTTGCGGGTTGACCACGTTGAACGGACTCCAGCATTTTTTCGCGGCTAGCATTAACGGCCGCGGGATTGGAGGATCGAATATCGCTCGAATCAGCGTCGTCGTTTGCCCCTATTTGGGCGCGATGCTGCGCAATCGTTTGATCTGGCGAAAGGTATTCGTTCGAAGCCGTCGACGGCAACGCCGGCGGAGTCGGTCGATTCATAGGCCCCAGGCAACCCGCCAACGCCACGAGGAGCGATGCGACTGCCAAACTGCGCAATTGCCAACTACGTGTCTTCAACGTGCTATCTCCAAGGAATCCAGTTTTCGATCGCATCTGCAGCCTTTATTGCTGGCAGGTAAACATCGATATCGATTAGGTCTTTACCTGAGGGACTTTGTCCTCGGTAGAAGGTCTGTTGCCGGCCAGCCGCAAGAGTCTTGGCATCGGGGGGACGAATGACGATTCGCGGTGCCGACCCTTGTGCGGGATTGTTCTCAAACAGCTGCGAAGATTTCAGTCGACGCTCACTGGCTCGCACTTGGCGGATGTCGACAACGTCGCCTGGGCCAAACGACAAGCGGTTCAAAACTACAGTGCGTTTCGTATGCGGGAACTCGCCTTGGATATGGACTTTGATTTTGCCAATCCGGAACAGGTTTCCTTCACTAACGTTGTAGATCAAGTCGACCTCGCCGGGAGTTTCCAAAAAGCGCGTGTCGGCATTGATGTCGGCGAAAATGTATCCGTTGCCACCGTAAATGTCTCGAAGTGAATTCACGTCCCGTTGCATCTCCGCCTTGTTGAACATCGCGCCGCCCTTAAGGGCTAGTTGCGACATCAAAACCTGTGTGTCGAAGATACCGTTGCCATCAATAGATATATTGCGAATCTTGTATCGAGGTCCCTCGTGAACGACGTAGTTCAAATAGACCCAATCGCCCTCATTACTGAATTGCAATTCGCGACTCA
>JBLHLE010000258.1:0-8041 GCA_047620805.1 Pirellulaceae bacterium | reverse complement strand
AGTGTTGCTAGCTGATGTTCGTTGAAGGCTTGGTCGTGTAACCAGACGAACAACGGATATTCATAATTTTTTTCGTAGTGCAGTGGCGCGAAGAACGAGCAAGGTATTTCTTGCGGCCGCAGATCGGGAAGGCTCGAATGGGCGTCCGATGGGGAAGCAGCAACCGACTTGGAAAGCTGCTCCAAATGCTGTATTCGATTCATCGTGAGATGCTTTGGGCTGAGGTTTGCGGGATTCAGCGTCTGCGAACCGGGTTTGTAAACGAGCCAAGATGCCCTGTCAATACGACTCTAGGGTGCCTGGGGGACTTGCCTGCTTTGCCGTGTTTCGGTCGGCGGTGCATTTCAACGCCAAAGGCGTCACTTTTCGACTGGATTCGAACGGTGTTGCTCGATCAATGGAGTGTACATGGTACGCGCTGAACGCCATATGCCTGCAACTCGCTCCGTTAAAGTGCTCAACCGAAAAAGTGCCAAGTTAACAGCGAGCAAGTTGCAAAGTTTGGCTGTTACGCGGACATCAACTTGTCCATCGTGGCGACGAGTTCTTTGACAGCTTTAACGCTGTTGGCGAAGTCAGCTTTTTCTTGCTCAGTCAATTCGAGTTCGATGATTTTCTCGACGCCGCCGGCACCGAGAATCACGGGCACCCCAACGTAGTAGCCACCGACTCCGTATTCTTTGTCGCAGTAAGCTGCACATGGGAGGACTCGTTTTTTATCTTTGATGATCGCCTCGACCATTTGTGCACAGGCGGCGGCTGGAGCGTAGTAGGCACTGCCAGTTTCGAGTAGCGCGACGATTTCCGCTCCACCCTTGCGGGTGCGATCGACGATTTCCTCAAGTCTTTCTTCGCCGATGAGTTGGCGAATTGGGATGCCTCCTACAGTTGTGCAGCTAGGCATTGGAACCATCGTGTCGCCGTGGCCGCCCATCAGCAGAGCGGAAATATCTTCGACGCTAACGCCGAGTTCCATGGCGAGGAAAGTTCGGTAACGAGCGGTGTCGAGAACACCGGCTTGGCCGAGCACTCGATTGGGCGGGAAGCCAGTTACCTTGAGGGCTTGTTGGACCATTGCATCCAGCGGGTTGCTGACGACGATAACGATCGCGTTGGGACTGGATTGTTTGATTTCTTCGGAAACAGCGGAGACGATTCTAGCGTTGGTGGCCAGCAAGTCGTCGCGGCTCATCCCCGGCTTTCGGGGGATACCGGCCGTAACGACAATTACGTCACTGTTTTCAGTCGGGCCGTAGTCAGTAGCACCTGTGATATTGGCGTCAAACCCCATGATTGGAGAGGATTGCATCAGGTCGAGGGCTTTGCCCTTGGGCATGCCCTTCGCTGCGGGGATATCGACGAGCACGATGTCGCCTAGTTCTGCGGCAGCGCACCAGTGGGCGGTTGTGGCACCAACATTTCCAGCTCCGACAACGGTGATCTTTGCACGACCCATTTGTCTCATCTCCTCTGTGGATTAATAGAGTGTCGATTTTCGAGCGTAGGATTTTCGAGCGTAGGATTACCCATTTTGTGTGTCGGCGGAACTGTTTAAGGACCCGCCTAAAGGGCATCGCTTGAATATGAAGTACACAGCACGTAAGTCAAGTGGGGGAGGCATGCAGTCGTCCCCTTGAATTTCGGCAACAATCGGTTACTCCTCCGGAAATCTGACTTCGAGGTCAGCCCCAGGTCAGCCCCTATTTCTGGGGGAGCCGTGGTGCGACGAAGCGGACGGCAACAAACGCCTAGGACGGCAACAAACGCAGTCCAGTTGCGGAAAGCCTGGACGAATCCGGCGGGAAATGTCTGATGGTGTCCGAATGAAATTGCAGCTCATGCCCCGACAGCGCTGCGATTGTTGCCATCTACGGCTTTTCGCTCGCCCAGAAATTTCTCAGACCACGGCTTAATCCAGCTTGCTAAAGTCGGGATCGCCGCTGACGTCGATGCCGAGATCATTGAGAGACTTTTTGGGCGACTTCTGATTTCTGGCCTTTTCTTGTTGGACGCGATCGATCTTGCTGTAGCGCCACATGCCGAACCAGATGGAACCGAGCACTAACAAAAACGCCACGCCGATGATCAGCCCGGAGAACGGATCGCGTTCGAATTTGTATTCGACAACTTCCGTGTTCACAGCCATCAACATGGGAGCGATCTGGAGTTGTCTGTCGTCGAAAGACCGCATCAATTCGTTTCGGTAGCCCCAGAGTTTGTAATAGACACCGGTCACCTTCACTTCGACGTCCAGCCTGTCGTCATCTTTCAGCCCTTTGTAAGCTTTTTCAAGTTCGGGAGGCAGCGTCCTGCAGCAGACGGGGACGAAGTAACGATTCTTGATGATGGGGGCATTAGGGTCTTTACCAAGTTTTATTTCGCGTTCGCCCAGAGACACGAAAATGTCAATTTGATAGTAGTGATCAAATCCAAGTCGAGCCCCGTTGTGTGCTTTGCGATCATCAACTTCAATTCGATTGACTCGACGTGCAGTGCCTGCAAACGAAAACAGTCGTCCCCGCATATCGTCCGGTGATACGAGGGCTTCTTCGAGTTCAAATCTTTCTGGCTTCCAGGATGCGACGTCGATCGAGTCGCACGTTTTTAGCAGTTGAAAGAAGCACTCCGATTCGGTGCTTCTCAGACGTGTTCTGTCTTTGACAGATTCAAAAAGTCCGAAGTCCATGCCGAGCTGCGAGAGCTTGAGATGTTGTTCGTGGATCCCCCATTTCGTATTGAGGTTTTCGGGCAGCCAGTTCACTCGGTTTGCGGCAAATGTGAACTCCCCCTTCCCGTCTTCCGCTTTGTCGCCGGTCTTTAGATACATGCCGCTGAGTTGAATTGGTTCGTCCAGTTCCTCCACCGTAGTCCAGTGACTAGGGATGTCTCGCAGGCAAGCGACGCCTTGATGCGGCGAGTTGTCCATGTCGAAATGCAATTTGTAGTAAGTGGAGAATTCGTAATTCTGAGCGTCCGCAGCGATGAGTTTGACGGCTTCGACTCGTTTGGCTCGCCCTTTAACTAAGTAGAAATTTCCGCGAGATGTGTTGCTGTTGGCCATTACCGATTCCCAATCGGGCGAACGGTCAATCCACTGGTGAATCTTGTAAAGTTGTATGTTGGGAATGCGGAATAGAATCTTGAATAGTACTTCGTCTTCATCGATGTCCAACGGTCTGCCATCGAAGAAACGCGTCAAGTGACTCGCATCGATGCTGTAATACGAAAGCAATTCCTGAGGTGTGCCGACTCGCTCTGGAGCATACGGAGAATCCGATTGGGATCGCATCCACGGCGCAGTGTTTGTTGCAGGTGGAGTATCTGCAGGTGGAGTATCTGTGAGTGGAGTATCTGTAGGTGGAGTATCTGTAGGTGGAGTATCTGTGGGTGGAGTATCTGTGGGTGGAGTATCTGTGGGTGGAGTATCTGTGGGTGGAGTATCTGTGGGTGGAGTATCTGTGGGTGGAGTATCTGTAGGTGGAGTATCTGTGAGTGGAGTATCTGTGAGTGGAGTATCTGCAGGTGGAGTATCTGTAGGTGGAGTATCTGCGGGTGGAGTATCTGCGGGTGGAGTATCTGCGGGTGGAGTATCTGCGGGTTGCTGAGTCGATTCTTCTACTTGTCCGTCCACTTGCTCCTTACCGTTACCTTCTTCCTCCTGGCCAAATGTACTTGCTGGAAGAAGAGTGATTCCGAGGACCAGCACGAACGCGGCCAAAACCGACGAGATCTTTTGGACGCTATAAGTCACCGCGAGTAGAGTGCGGATAGAAGGGAGGACGTTCGCAGTTTGCTGAGCTGAGTTGACCATGGCCTAGGCTTCCACTTAGTTTGTTCGGTTCGCAGTCGTCGACAGGTTCGGTTTCGTCTTGGTTGTCATTGTTGCCAACTGCTTTGCGGAGTCGTTTTAAACTCCATCGGGCGGCAATTTGACTCCGGGGAGTTGTTTTGATGCGAGTGCTTTCAAGTGATCTTCGACAGTGGTAACATCGTATGAGTTACTGAGTTTCACGGCCGCGTCGCTAACATTGGATTGACTCGGCATTCCTCCAGAGAATCGATAGACGAATACGGCGATACAGATCGCCAGCACGGCACAGCCTACGACGGAAACGACCAGCAGGCTCAACTTGGGTGCTTCGAAAGATTGAAAGGGATCTTGGTTCGACCAAACGGGTTCCTTGGCTACCAGTAGCGGCGCGGTGTTGATACCGTCCTTGGCGCGGTAGGCCCATTTCTTAAAGAAGTACCCAGTTATTTCCACATTCTCCTTCAACTCCGTCATCGCTCCTGAATCTTCTTTATTGGCGACGAGAGGAAAGCCATCCGGGAGCGAAAGTGAGTATACGACGAGAGGTTTGTTAGGACCGTTGGCGGGCTTTAACCAAATGATGTAGTAATGGTTGAGTCCGTAAATGTTTTCTTCGGCGTCAACGCGGTAAACCATTCTTGCCTGCCCGCGAACGGTGACGAGTTTTCCGCGGTACTGTTTCGATTGACGGTAGAGCGGTAGGAATCCAGTCACTTCCGATTGGGCACGTAAATCTTCGTTGTCAGCAGTACGTAGACGGTCCAATAGTCGAAACCAAGCATAAGATTCGGAAGCTCGCCAAATCGTATTGTCGCGAACTCGATTGAGCGTGATTTCGTCCAGCACTAACTGCAACTGATTGAGTGCCTCGTGTTGTTCGTCGGTCAGTTTCGAACCGTCGAAGAAAGATTGCAGCCCTGGACGCGCCCTGTCATTCCATTCGGACTCGAGATCGGCTAGTACGTTTTCCCAGAGTTTTCGTTCTTCGGCTTGCAGGGAGGTATCGGTCTCCATCGAACCGCGGGCGTGATCGATATACTTCACCCAGTCTTCATGTAGTTTGAAAACGACATCTTGCCAGGCCGATTGGTTTTCGAGTTCCAGCGGTTTATTCCAGCGCGAGAACAACAGCACTCGTTGCAACAGCTCGCGTTGTTCGGCATCCAGATTTTCCCAAAACTGCGACCAGGCATTAAACTGAGTGCGATAGATCGGCGACTGGTCATTGAGCACGATGGCGGTTGGCGAGTGATCGACGCTACCGTAGTTGATGACGCCGGAGGGATTGCCCTCTTCGATCTCCGAACGCCGCAGTCGAGTGTCGATGTCATCACTGTCTCCTGGATCGACCGGATTGGGGGGAATGGAATTCGCGTCGACGTTGTGTGTGCCCTGGTTGGGGAACATCCATCGCCAATTTTCCGGTTTGCGGGCTTCATACATTAACACCCCCACCAACATCAAGCTGCCGATGAGCATCATCAATCGCATTTGAACGCTGCGCGAAAGGTAGTTGGGAGGGCGACGCGTTTTTTCGCCATTGTCGTCGGGAGAACGGAATTCAAGACCCATTTTGACTCGTTTAGAGCTGAATTGATTGTGAGATTCTTAAACGCTGGCGAGTTGAGTGATGGGATGTCTCGGGAATCATCGAATCATACCGCGTCGACTCAATCTCTTTAACCACCAGGCTACATCTTTCCCTAGCAGATCTATTACCCCAGCGGGTTCCATTCTAATCTGATACAGGCAAACGTCAGTTGCGAGATCTTTTGGCAGTCCATATGTATGCTTCGCTGCTGCGTGCGATTCGCGATCTTTCCAGTCCATTCGTTGTAAGTGGTAGAAGTTTATTGCAGGAAACGGTCGTCTGCCAATTGCCTTTGGTATTTGAGAGTTTAAAGGATCTGTTTCTTAAGTCGTTTACGTGTCAGTACTTGTGGTGTCGGTTGAGGGGAGGGGAGTCACTTGGGCTGTCGTAGTTGGCGATCGGTCTCGCGGCAATGGATTTACTGTAAGCTATTTCGTGGTTATGACTTGCGCTATTTTTAGTGTTCGGCGGCGGAGTTGCGTCCAGCGGCGAAAAGATTTGAAGCTCTGGAGTGTGGGGGAATAAGATGCATTGCAGATCCCGAATCACCCGTTACCTGACAGGCAATTTCCGCAACTAGAGCGGAAGTACAAATCCGGAGTAAGCCTTGGCACTGACGCAGGCGAAATTCAACGAAATGGTCGATGACCACGGTCCGACTTTGTATCGGATGGCGTATCGAATGATAGGCGATCCGCACGAGTCTGAGGACATGGTGCAGGAAGCGTTTCGATCGGCTTGGAAGAGTCGCGCGCGGTACCAGGCGGGTCGAGGTGATCGAGCATGGCTTGCATCGATCCTTCGACGTCGCGTGGTCGATCGGTGGAGAAAGAAGCAACCCCCCGGCACTTTGCCGTCAGACACACCTTTAGACATTGGCGTAGAAGCAGAAGATCCGCTGGCCAATGATTACTCCGATGAAATGCAGCGCGCATTGAGCCGCTTGCCAACCGACCTCCGCGAGACTTTATTACTCGTTGTGGTCGGGGAGTTAACACACCAAGAAGTCGCCAACCTGATGGGGATTCCACTGGGGACGGTCCTTTCCCGCGTTAGCCGCGCCCGTAAAAGGCTACGCGAATTCCTGCTGGCTGCTGCGAATACATAACCCACCACAAGCAGCTTTCAAGCGAACAGCGTTTTAGGCAAAGTGAACAGAGTTTTGGCAAGGTATTCTGACTAAAGTATGACCAATAACGCACCAGATCCGAAAATCGATACTCGCTTGCGCGATGTTCCGTTGCCAGACGGGTTCATGCAGCGTTTGCGCGATAGTGTCGCGCCCACGGACGACGAGTTGGATGGTGAGTTATGCAATGTGGCGATTCCCAATGAACTCGCTGCGAGTCTTCGCTCGGTTGCGGCAGACGCGATCCTTGACGAGCAGTTATTGGCGGTTGACTTACCGGCTGGAGCACTGGCCCGTTTGCGGGTTATCCCCGATTTGCGGGAACGATCATGGGTCGGTCAATTAGCCGTGGCGGCTGGTTGGTTATTGATTGTTGGTCTCAGCTATTCGGCGGCAATGTACAGCGTGTTCGATTCCGTAATTCCCCGGCCGCAGACGCCCGACACTCTGGTACTGGTTTATGGCGGTCCCCTGGAAATTGAAGCAGTATCGCCGACGGCTGTCGTCGAACTTGAACTCAACAAACCTCTTCAAACGCAGCCTATTGCCGGGGAAACGGCTTGGTGGTCAGAACAGGTTGCGTTGATGTCCGAAGTCGATCGCACTCGCGGACCTGCGGGTGAATTGCTGGACGAGCTACGTAGCGGAATGGATCCTTGGAAAGATACTCTTTTGATCCGCTGGGGCGTGGTTGGATATCCGCAATATACGGATGACAAGTTACCTGATTTAGAACGCGTTTTGCCATTAATTCCCCGCGGAATGGAAACCCCCATTTTGCCCGGCTACGATCGGCAGTTTTTGTTTCTGAAGGGAACTCATCCGCAGATAGTTTTGCAGAACTCCCATCCCGATCTACAGCGGATTTCGCCGCCACTGAGCGTGCGGACTGACAGTATGTTGGAGTTCGAACGCCAGTTGGAGTCGGACGGTCGGCTCGCCGATTCGTCGCTGGTTCGGGTCGAGGATTTCTTGGCCGCGATGGACTATGGCTACGACGATCCGGGCACTGGATTGATCACCATGAATGTTAGTGCTGGGCCCTCGTTGTTCGCCGCTCCTGGTGTTGCGATGCTGCATGTGGGTGTGAAAGCGGGCCAAGCACCTTTGCTGGAAACTGAGAAAACTCACATTACGATTGCCTTGGATATTTCGGCCAGCATGCGTTGGGAACAGCGCTTAGAGCGTTGCCAGCTGGCGCTGCAGAAAATGACAGAGCACGTTCGCAACGCCGATCAGATTTCGCTGATTCTGTTCAACGAAGAGGTTTTGACGGTAGCGGACGCCGCTGGCATTCGCGATTTGCCGAAGTTGGTCGAGTTGGTTAAGTCTTTGGAGCCACACGGTGGTACCAACGCCATGGCAGCTCTTCAACTGGCCGTTAGTCACGCCAAAGACGCGGTACCGGGGATCCGCTACCGCCGTGAAGTCGTGATGATTACCGACGATCAGATAAATCCGTTGAGCGGAGAGGCCTTGCGGATTCACTCGATGATTCGAGAAGCGCGCG